>NZ_JACYHC010000930.1:0-932 GCF_017152085.1 Staphylococcus sp. EG-SA-2 | reverse complement strand
GCATTTTCTGTACTAGTGTTTTCAGCAGCTTTAGCTTCTTGGTTCCCTAGACCAAAAATCAATGTCGTACCTACTAAAATCGATGCAGTTCCTACAGTATACTTTCTAATCGAAAATTTGTTTAAGCGATTTGAAATCATACCCTTTTTTGTTATTGCCTTTTTATTATCCCTGTTAATCATATAAATCTCCTTTAAAATATCAATATTTGCAAAAAATTAATATTTTTACATATAAAAATTTGTATTCCCATCGTAATACATTTTTAGATAAAGCACAATACTTTAAATAAATTTATTTATCTAAGACTGTTATTTTACACTTTGGTTTGAATAAATTAATTCTAGTAATTTTTAATTATTCGTTTGTTTTTTATATCAATTGTTTTAAATGGTTTGATACTGTGTTTAATTGCTTTTCTTATTCGTTTGTACTTTTAATGTAAAGATGAATTAAATTTATGTTGATTTATGTTATATTTTTTAAAAAATTGCACTATTTAATCTCAAACATAAGATACATTTCATAAATTTTGAAATAAAAAACCAGGCCTCACGGACCTGGTATAAGCTGTATTATTTATTTTGTTTTTTACGACGACCGAATAACAATAATGATCCTAATGCTGCGAATAATCCGCCAAATAACGTTGCGTTATTTGAGCCACTATTTTCATTACCTGTTTCTGGTAATGCTTTTGCTTTATTGTGATGGTCTTTAGTAGTACTCATTGGTTTAACAGGTGTGTGCTTACCTGCATCTGAGTCTGAATCACTGTCTGAATCTGAGTCGCTATCTGAGTCTGAATCGCTGTCCGAATCTGAGTCACTATCTGAGTCTGAATCGCTGTCTGAATCTGAGTCGCTATCTGAGTCTGAGTCGCTATCTGAATCTGAATCACTGTCTGAGTCTGAGTCGCTGTCCGAATCTGA
>NZ_JACYHC010000929.1:0-933 GCF_017152085.1 Staphylococcus sp. EG-SA-2 | reverse complement strand
TGTTTGCACTGAAAATGGAACTTCTGTGTTGAAACAACTTTGACTGCCTGTATGACATGTTGGTCCATTTGGTATGACATCAATTAAAATAGTATCATTGTCGCAATCTACATGAATATCTTTAACACGTTGCGTATGACCAGATGTTTCACCTTTTGTCCATAGACGTTGTTTCGACCGCGAATAGAAACATACTACACCATCTTCTATCGTTTTATCAAAAGCTTCTTGATTCATATAACCCAACATCAATACTTGTTTTGTTTGATTATCTTGTAAAATTGCTGGCACTAAACCTTTGCTAAAATCAATTTTGTAATTGGTCATCTTACTGCTATACCTCCTTGCCGTATCACTTCTTTAATAGATTGAACCGTCGTTTCTCGATCATGTAATATACTTGCAGCTAAACCTGCAGAAACATCCGTCTGATCAAATAATTCTACAAAGTGTTGTGCATTGCCACCACCACCAGAAGCAATGATTGGAATATTTACAAGAGACTTAATATTTGCTAGGTGTTCAATATCAAAGCCTTGTTTCATACCATCATGTCCCATACTTGTAACGAGGAGCTCACCTGCACCTAACTGTTCTACTTGCTGTACCCAGTCATATACTTTAATATTTGTCATTTTTTTACCACCAGTCGTACAACAATAATGTGCTTTTCTTTCAGGATCATAATAGCTATCAATTGCTATGCAGATGCATTGTCTACCGAATTTATCACTCGCTTGTTTAATGAGCTGTGGATTTTTTAAAGCACTTGAATTTAATGATACTTTATCTGCACCATGATTTAGCAATTGGGTAATATCATCGAGACTTTGAATCCCACCCCCTACAGTAAGAGGGATAAACAAGCGTGACGCTGTCTGTTCAATCACTTCTAGCATTAAGCTATGACCCTCTTCCGTCTTAGAGATGTCT
>NZ_JACYHC010000928.1:0-11735 GCF_017152085.1 Staphylococcus sp. EG-SA-2 | reverse complement strand
GCTATATGTTGCTGAGCCTGTCGTCCATTTTCATACGTTTCTTTAATACCTACTAACGTTAACGACGCAAGTTGTTGTAATTGATATTCCATTTTATCACTCCATTAATTTTATTCACTCATGTAAAACATATGTTTAGGACATTTTGCATTGACGCTATATAATTATATTAAATATTTATTGAATCAATGCGAGGACTATATTATGAACCGAAAAATATTACCAGTTAAACCTATCAGTCAGCTATTTCCTATCCCTATGGTCATGGGGTGTGAAGGTGTTTCCGCAGCCATGATGTTGCAATACAATAACCAACATATCCCTGCTACAGAAATTATGAGACATTGGCCGACACATCCGAACAATCCACATAAAGGTTATGTTGGACATCACTTATTCATTAAGCTTGGCAATTATCATCAAACGATATTTCCAGAAGCATATGTACCATTTTTACAAAAATACAATCCTAATATCGTAGACGGCACTGGTAAATCCTTAGAAGATCTTAAAGGTATTATCGATCAAGGTCAACCTGTGTTAATATACCATACTAATCTTGGCTCTAAACCATTACTACGTGTTTTCCGCTTTGATAACAAGCCAGCGAAACAAGTTTCAAATATTCACGTAACGTTACTCATTGGGTACGATGATTACTATTACTATTATATCGATCCACTTTGGAGTCATATTCGTCGTGGCCTAGTTTTACCTGCCATCATTCCAAATCGCAAACAAATTATTAAAATTCGTAAAGAGAAAATGGAATACAGCTTTAATTCACCAGGAAGAAAATGCATTTATGTGCAACCACATTCATATACAATTGAAAATCAACAACAAAATAAACACACGTAAGTAAACACATTACTCGCGTGTGTAAAACATAAAATGCGCAAACTGGGTCAGGTTTGCGCATTTTAAATTTCTATTATTTGTATCGTCTCATTTATTTCCTGGTAAATATCTTCTGAACGCCATTGTCTTGGATAGCCTAGACACGGACAGAGATAACATCTGCCATCATCCATCACACTTTTACGAAAATGAACATGGCCCATAATACTATATGGTATATCGAACATCGCATACAAAGGATTGAAATCACTTGTCCCAATAAATGCATTATAAAAATCGAATATACGATGTGGCATAGGAACAATGAAATCAGGGTGCGTCACAACATGTGTGACTAAAATCACTCGTCTATTTCCTACTTCTAATATATCTTTCTTCACTTGTTCAGCCGCTATTTTAGATAAATTTTGATCTGATATGCCCCAAGATATTCGTTCTTTATCTTGCCAAGTCGCACCATAATGTTTTCCTTTTTGTAAATGTTCTAATGAAAATCGTTGTGCTGCAAAGCTATAATCATACCAACCTGTATGTCCTATTATTGCCCATTCTTCATTTACTATAAATGGTTTTCCTACCAAGCACTGTGACATGCTCTTATAATTATTCCAAATGTCTTGCGTAGTCATACTTTCAACTTCCCATAAATCATGGTTTCCAGGAACAAATTTCACAGGTATATCTAATTGTTTTGTCAATTGCGTTATAAATTGGTGCGTCAATTGATAATGATTTGAGATATCTCCCGCAATCAACAATATATCCAATTTCTTATACTTAACTATTTCAACCAATGCCTCTAAGTAATCTTCGGATGTTTTTTTATTATGACGATCAATATGTAAATCGGCGATTGTCCCTATCTTCATACCCATACCTTCTTTACTCAAATTAAAATGTTATTTATTATGCCATAGCTTATCTAATATATATAGTTAACTGCTTCATTTAGATGATTATTTTATATTTTTGCATAAAAACTTATATCTTTTCAAAAAATCGATAAGTTTTAGTTATCATACCCTTACCTATCAAATGTTTTTTCTTATATTTAAAAAAATAATTGCTTTATTAAATGGATTTCTTTAGTATTTATAATTAAGAAAACGCTTACACACAACTTTTTTATTTGCTTTATCCTGAGGAGGAAAATTATGGCAAGAAAATTGCATAGAGAGTTGAATAACAGACACATCCAATTGATAGCAATTGGGGGCGCAATTGGAACTGGGTTATTCCTAGGATCAGGTCAAACAATATCTTTAACTGGTCCATCACTGTTATTCACATACATGATTATTGGGGTTGTACTATTCGCTTTTATGCGCGCATTAGGCGAATTGTTGTTGAGCAATACAAGATTTAATTCATTTGTTGATATTGCAAATGAATATTTAGGACCTTTTGGTGGCTTTGTCATTGGCTGGACTTACTGGTTATGTTGGATTGTATCAAGTATGTCAGACCTAACTGCGATGGGACAATACTTTGCATTTTGGTATCCACAAGTCCCAAATTGGATTACCGTGCTATTTATTGTTTTAATCTTGATTAGCTTCAACTTATTAGGTGCCAGATTATTTGGTGAACTGGAGTTTTGGTTCTCTATTATTAAAGTTGTCACAATTATTGCGATGGTTATCGTTGGTCTTGTATTAATCTTTTTCTCATTTAAAACACATTATGGACATGCATCATTCACAAACTTAATCAGTCACGGCGGCATGTTCCCTGGAGGAACATTTGGTTTCCTAATGTCATTCCAAATTGCTGTATATTCATTCATTGGTATTGAACTTATAGGTGTAACTGCTGGTGAAACGAAAGATCCTGAAAAAACCTTACCGAAAGCAATTAATAATGTACCTATCCGTATTTTATTATTCTATATCGGTGGTCTATTAGTAATTATGTCAGTCATACCTTGGAATGATATCGATCCAAATAGTAGCCCTTTCGTTAAACTCTTTACATTAATCGGCGTGCCATTTGCAGCAGGCGTCGTTAACTTTGTCGTGCTAACTGCCGCGGCCTCTGCTACAAATAGTGGTATCTATTCGAATAGTCGTATCTTATTCGGACTGTCACAACAAGGGTTAGGTCCTAAAGTTTTAAATAAAACGAATAGTCATGGCGTGCCTTATTTATCAATGTTAGTTTCATCAATTGCATTACTTATAGCAGCCTTGTTAAACTACATTTTCCCTAATGCAATTCAACTATTCATATACGTTACAACGTTATCAACTGTGTTGTTTTTAGTTGTTTGGGCAATGATTATTGTCGCTTATCTAATGTATTTGAAAAAGCATCCTGAGGCACATAAAAACAGTAAATTTAAGTTGATTGGTGGTAAGCCTATTGCTTACATTATTCTAGCGTTCTTCTTCTTTGTATTCATTTTATTATTCTTTAGTGACGAAACAAGAGCAGCTATTTATATTTCACCATTCTGGTTTATATTTTTATTTTTCTTTTATAAAAAATACAAAACGAATGCTGAAAAGCTCGCGTATGAACAACGACAAAATGACAGCGGTCATTTCAGATATGACAATCAATAATTTAAACATCTCGCTCTAGTATCAGTTCAACCGATACTAGAGTTTTTTTGAAAATAACTTCATTTTATCAATATATCTATGTCATTATGCCTTAAAAGTGATAAAATATTAACTATTAAAATTTTGAGGAGTATTGTATGGCACTATTAGAAGCATTTTTAATTTTTATTTTTGCTGTGATTATTAGTTCGGTTATCAATAATCGATTCCCGCAAATTCCTACTGCCTTTATTCAAATTGCATTAGGTGTCGTTATTTTCATTATTCCAATACAAGTTGATTTCCAATTCAATTCTGAAGTATTTATGTTTGCCGTTATCGCGCCACTACTTTTTGTGGAAGGTACCCACGTCTCTCGAACAAAATTATTAGAATATCGTAAACCTATACTATTAATGTCAATGGCACTAGTGTTTGCAACTGTAGTCGGTGTTGGCTATTTTATACATTGGATTTGGCCTGCCTTACCAATGCCAGCCGCTTTTGCAATAGCAGCAATTTTATGTCCTACTGATGCAGTAGCAGTATCTGCTATTACACGCGGAAAATTATTACCTAAAGGTTCTATGACGATTTTAGAAGGTGAATCTTTACTCAATGATGCAGCAGGTATCATTTCATTTAAAATTGCTGTTACTGCATTAGTAACTGGTACCTTTTCATTATTCCAAGCTGTTGAACAATTTATCATTTCAACAATACTAGGTGTACTTATTGGTGCAATTATTGGATTCGTTGTCGTTAGAATACGTATAGACTTAACCGCTAATAAAGGTTTAAAAGATAACAATACCTTAACTTTTATTCAATTATTAACTCCTTTTGTCGTATACTTTTTAGCAGAAGAAGTTCATGCTTCAGGTATCATTGCAGTTGTAATCGCAGGTCTAATCCATGGTTTAGAACGCGACCGTTTAATTAGAGCACAAACGGAACTACAAATGAATTACCATCAAATTTGGAACACATTTAGTTATGCCTTAAATGGTTTTGTATTTGTTGTATTAGGTTTTATGATTCCTACTGTAGTCATAGATATTTTCCAAACAGAGCCTGACAACTTTTCATTTTTAATAGTGATCACTATATTAATCGCTATTGCAATTTATGCATGTCGATTTGTTTGGGTTTATTTCTGGTACAAAGATTTTTATTTCCCGAAAAATATACAATCTTATCTAGACGAAGAACATGATTCACATGAAACACCACCTTCTCGTGTGCGTTACGCATTTATTATGACGATGTGTGGTATTCACGGTACAATTTCACTTTCAATGGCACTTACATTACCATTTATCATTACAAAAGGACAAGCATTCGAATACCGTAATGATTTATTGTTTATTGCATCTTTCATGGTATTAATTAGTTTAATCTTAGCGCAAATTGTTTTACCTTTAATTACACCATCTGCCGAAGATACTACTTTTAAAGGTATGACTTATCAATCTGCCAAAATTTTCATTGTTCAAAAAGTGATACAGCATTTTAAAAACGAAAGTAAAAAAGACAAAAACGATACAAATTATCGCCCAGTATTAAACCAATACTATGGAGAATTGTTATTTTTATTAAATTCAGAACCTAATAATCAAAATACAAAAGAACTCAAACGTTTAGAAGATATTGCAAAAGTAATCGAAACATCTACACTTGAGCGTTTAATTGATAAAGGTAAGGCAACGTATCAGGATATTAATAATTACCGCAATATTGTCGAATTAACAGAGACACACCGTACTGCATCATTTGTTGAAAAATTTGCAAACTTCTTCAAGATGTTATGGCTTAGACTTAAAGCGATGAAGCACTACAAAGCCTTAAATAAAGAATCTAAGAAGCAAGAATTTGAAAATTCATTCAAAGATGTTCAAAAAATTATGCGTATTGTGAATCACAATATTATTTTACGCTTAAAAGAAGAACAAAATAGTACAAATGTACTTGAGGTTAGCTTAGTCATTAATCATTACTATGATATGAGTCGCTCATTAAAGTGGCGTGCACAACGTCGAAAAGAACGTCAAGAAAACAGCAATCAAATCATACCGCAAGCTATGTTCCATAACCACAAATTGGAAGCATTGTACTTACAACGTCACCTTTTAGATGAATTAATTCGCAAAAATAAAATCAACAATATCGTTGCAGCTCAAATTCGAGAAAATATCAATTACAACGAAATTGTCTTGTCTTTACAGTCCAAACATTAAGCAAGACATAACAATACCCCCCATACATATGAGACAAAGTCATTATCATCTCATATGTACGGGGTTTTTATATTCAACATCAAAAAATCGGATTGATGAAAAGTAAATAACCTTTCATCAATCCGATTTGATTATAGAATCTATTTTTTAAGTTTAAATGGAATTGTACATACGTTAACATTCTTTTGATAAATTAAATACAATTTCATACGCAAACTAGTTTGATTGTGTAATAAATTATGCCAACGTTTCTTAGTAATAAATTCTGGTATCACTACTGTAATCATATAGTTTTGATCGTTTGCTTTACGATTAATCTTATCGATAAAACGTGAAATTGGTCGTATAATACTGCGATATTCCGAATGTAAAATAACTAATCTTACATCTGGGAAATGACGTTTCCATTTCTCTTGGAATGCTTTTTCATCTTCATCTCCAAATGATACATGTACTGCTATGACATCATTATTCGCAAGCATTTGTGCGTAATAAATAGACTTATCAACTGCTGTTGTAATACTTGTTATCGGCACAATTGCTAAATTACGATCTACCACGTCCACATTAAGAACATCAATGTCAGAACGTAATTGTTCTGCGATATCTCGATAATGTTTGTTAATTTTCAAGAAGAAAATCACCACGAACGGCAAGAAAATAAGTATCGGCCATACTTGGCTAAATTTAGTTATGAGTAAAATCATAAAAACAATAAATGTCACGATACCACCTAGTAAGTTCACAGACAACTTACTTAACCAATTCTTAGGACGTTCATGAATCCATTTAATAACCATACCGAATTGTGCTAGTGTAAATGGAATAAATACACCAACAGCATACAATGGAATTAAATCTTCAGTCATACCATCAAATACAATAATTAAAATAATGGCTAATACACCTAAAATAATAATTGAGTTAGAGTAGCCTAAGCGATCACCTCTAACAGTAAACATTCTAGGCATATATTTATCTTTAGACATTGAAGCCGCTAACATCGGAAAAGCTGTAAATCCAGTGTTGGCTGCTAATACCAAAATCATCACGGTCGTTGCCTGTACAAAATAGAAGGCAGCATTATCACCAAATATTTGCATAGCTAATTGTGATAAAACTGTCGTTTCCGTTTGTGGCATAATTCCATAAACATATGCTAAACCAACGATACCAACTAATAAAAACGCTAAAATTGAACCCATAGCAATTAACGTTTTTACAGCATTATTAGCACTTGGTTCTCTAAAATTGGTTACCGCATTTGAAATAGCTTCAACACCTGTTAATGATGAAGCCCCTGATGAAAAAGCTTTTAATAGCAAGAATAATGTTACTCCAGGAACCGCAGTTCCTACTGATGCATGCATATGTGGTTGAATATCTCCTGTCGCCACACGGAAAGTACCTATAAATATTAATATCACTAACCCTATAATGAAAAGATATACTGGATAGGATAATACGGTGGCAGATTCAGTTAAACCACGTAAATTTAATATTAAAATAAAAAGTACAAGTAAACATGCAATCAGTACTTTATGCCCATATAAACTTGGGAATGCAGCAACAAATGCATCAGCACCAGATGATATACTAACAGCGACAGTCAGTATGTAATCGACTAATAATGAGCCTCCTGCAAGCAATCCCCATTTTTCTCCTAAATTGGTCTTGGACACCATATACGCGCCGCCACCTTTAGGATATGCATAAATAATTTGCCTATAAGACATAATTAAAGCAGCTAATAAGATCAGAACAGCACCTGCAATCGGTAAAGTATACCAAGTTGCAACTGCACCCACTACTGATAATGTAATCAGTATTTGTTCGGGACCGTAAGCCACTGAAGATAATGCATCCGACGAAAGAATCGCTAACCCTTTAAACTTCGATATCTTTTCGTCTTTTAGTTCTCTGTTTTTTTTAGGTTGCCCTATAATAAGTCTTTTAAATTGATTGAACATAATCTCCTATTCCTTTTTATAGTTTTTGATGGATATCACTATACGCCTATCTTTCCAAAAAGTATAGAGAGTTAATTAATATTTTTTATGTAATTATACACCTATTAACATATAAGGTGTCAAAAATAATGGTAAATATACCTCTTTAATTAATTTATTCAATAGAACTGGTATAATAAAATAAATCTCATTAGGCACTTAAGTAAATTTAACATATAAAAAGGAACGTTTATGACTACTAAAAAACTGTATTTTCTATCCATTTCTATTATCATTTTAGTCGCCATTTCAATTGCTATATATATAACATTAAATAGCAATACGAAGACACGGTTAACCAATGATTCGCAACAACAAATAGATAAAATTATCGAGCATGATTTACAAAAGGGACACATTCCTGGAGCATCAATTTTAATAGTAAAAAATGGCAAAGTTTTTTTAAATAAAGGTTATGGTTATCAAGATGTTGATAAAAAAGTCAAAGCTTCTCCCACAACAAAGTATGAAATTGCTTCTAATACTAAAGCTTTCACAGGTCTTGCAATTTTAAAATTAGCTCAAGAAGGTCGATTAAACTTAAATGATGACGTATCCAAACATGTGCCTCATTTTAAAATGAACTATAATGGTCAAAATGAAACTATTACGATTAAGCAACTTTTGGCTCAAACAAGTGGTATACCTAGTGATATTACAAGCGAAGACGCCGTAACAAATAAAAATAATCGTTTAAATGATGTAACCCGTGCAATTATGGGTGATGAATTACATCATAAGCCCGGAGAAGAATTTGAATACTCAAATATGAACTATGATTTATTAGGTTTAATTATCCAAAACGTTACGAAGCAATCCTATACAAAATATATTACAAATTCATGGCTCAAGCCTTTGCATATGACACATACATCATTCAAACAAACCAATAACAAATCAAAACATGATGCTATTGGCTACGAATTACAAGGTTCGACACCTGTCGTCTCTAAACCTGAATTTAACCTTTGGGATACACCATCAGCATATATGATGACATCAACTGAAGATTTGGAACATTGGATAAAATTCCAACTTAATCCACCTGATAAATACAAATCATTAGTTCAACAATCACATAAAAATTTATCATCAACAATTGGTGAACCTAATGCCAATGCATATGCTTCGGGCTGGTTTACCAATAATGATGAACATTTAGTGTTTCATTCAGGAACGCTCGATAACTTTTCATCATTTATTTTACTAAATCCAAAACAAAATTATGGAATTGTTGTGCTTGCAAATCTAAATTCGGAATATGTACCCAAATTAGTTGAGCATCTTAATACACAAATTGTAAATCACAAGCGATATTCGACGGTTGCGTCTATACTCAATCAATATAAAGACCAATTTAATATTGTTACCGTTTTGATGACAACACTTATTTTATTAGCATTTATATTCTCAGCTTATCGTGCTTGGCAAATGCGCCATGGTCAAATTCTTTTGCGTAGATCAAAACGGATTGCTGTATTGAGTTGGCTAACTTTATGTTTATGTATCGCTATAGCGCTCATATTATATGCATTACCATATCTCATTCTCGGTAGCAATAATTGGTCTTTTGTACTGACTTGGCTACCAATAGAAATTAAATTAGCACTAATCACAACATTAATTGCATTATTCAGTACATTAATTGTAATTCTGTTATTCCTTCATACAAAGATAACGAAGACATAATAAAAAAGACTTGTTCGAGCCGTGCGTTTGATAATATATCATCCACGATTCGACCAAGTCTTTATTCTTTGTATATTAAACGGATAAATTATTATTTAATTGGATTCATGCCGTCTTTCCAAGTTTTATAAATCAGAGTACCACCTTGCGCTTTAAACTTCTCATTGCTTACGCCACGTTCAAATGGTTGTGCAGGTTGAATATCAATATTTGGTTCAACACCAAGTTGTTCTTTATACCATTCTGCAAATTCAGAACCTTTAACAGGTGCATCATCTGCTACATTATAGATACCATTTTCAAAATGAATAGCTTGAATAGATGTTTCAACTGCATCATCAAGATGCACAAATGATGTTACGCCATCTGAAAGTGTCACTTGACCATCCATAAATTGATTATAAATCATGCCATCTTTTCCGTACCAAGTACCTGGGCCATATAACCAACCAAAACGTAAAACAACGTATTCATCCATACGAGCCGTTTCTTCTTCTAGACCAACCACACCATCAACCGTTACTTTTCTATCACCAGTTGAGTTAAAATCAAGTGAAGTTTCCTCATTTGCTAATCCTTCGCCAGGTTCATACATAAAGGCAATACTTTGGGCAATTACTTTCTTAACGTCATGCTTTTTCGCCGCATCAATTAAGTTTTTAGAACCTTCAATACGTACTTTCGTATTTGCTGCCATATCAACATTTTTTAAATCCGTAATTTGGTTGATAATGATTTCTGGTTTAAAATCTGCTAACGCTTGATCAATAGTATCAGCTTTTAATATATCACCAATATATGCTTTTACATTAATAGCAGCTAGCTTTTGTTGACCATTCTCAGATGTAGTAAAACCAGCAACCTCATGCCCCTCTTCCTTTAGTCTTTGAACTAATTTAATGCCAATAAGGCCCGTTGCACCAGTTACAAAAATTTTACTCATTATAAACACCTTTTCTCTATTTGTCTTTTTAATATAATTACTTGCTTGATGAGTTTACAAAATTCACGTGAGACTTCCAAATGATTTGCCTCAAAATTTTTCAAAGTGTCGTCGTAAAAACTGTCTAGTAAATACTAATAGTATGTCGTAGACCTATGACAAATCTGAATTATGACGAAAATCAATCAAGAAAAACAGCACCAAGATCATTTCAATTTGAAAGTACCTTACTGCTGTTCTTTATTTATTACATTTCAATCTTAATAATGACCGTAATATCACGTGATTGTCATTTCCTTGTAATCATACCTAAAACACCAATTAATCCTGTGCGTGTCGCTGACTTTCTTTAGTATGAATTAAATCAGTAATAAAGCGATTGACTGGCGCTTCAATATGACGTTGTTTACCCAATGTTGCAACTGCGTCATTAATATAATCAATTTCAGTTTTTCTATTATTAACAATTAAATCTTGATACATGGATGGATAATGCGCACCAACTTTTTCATTTAAATCAACTAAATATTCAAATACTTCATCAACATTTAAATGAACATTATCAATCGTCGCTACATGCACTATTTCTTGCGTTAATTTATAAATCAAACACTTCGCATAACTACTTTCATTCAGTGATGCCATATTACACTCCAACACTGTGCTTAATGCATTTGCCGTACCATTAACACAAATCTTTTTCCAAATCGATTGGTATAAATCTTTACTAATGACACCATTCAATTCCGCTTCGTTAAGTAAATCAGCAACTTTTATAACATTTTCTTTACCTTCATCCACTAGTTCACCTATTTCAACTGGTCCACTACCAAGTAAATGACTGTGTCCAGGGCTTTCAAGACCTGCCGTCCAAGTCGTAACACCTCTGACAATTTGTGATTGAGCAACATACTGCGCAATGACTTCTTCATGCTTCAGACCATTCATCGTACATACGACGATCGTTTCATTATCAATATGTGGCTTCATATCTTCCATCACTTCTTTTAATTGCATAGACTTTGGAAATAGAAAGACAACATCGTAAATGCTTTCGTCCCGTTGATCATTAAAATGATACATCGGAATGTTTAACTCGAATGCCTCTCCATTAATCGTTATATTTAATCCATGTTGCTTAACCGCTTCAACATGAGATGTATATCCGTCAATAAGTGTGACATCATATCCTGCTTGAAATAGTTTGGCACCAAAGCCACTACCTAATGCACCCGATCCAGCAATTGCAATTTTCATCCTATAAACCCCTCTTCATCGTTGTTGTTCATTTTAAAAATACTACTTTCGCATATTAGCGTCAATTTGAAAATCATTCGCTTAATATGCACACAGCTTTTATCGTCTATAAAAGAACACACCTAACATTAAACGTCAATACGTAACATTAAGTGTGTATGATAAACTTACTTTCACAAAATTTCCTTTAAAATCC
>NZ_JACYHC010000927.1:0-933 GCF_017152085.1 Staphylococcus sp. EG-SA-2 | reverse complement strand
TGTTTGCACTGAAAATGGAACTTCTGTGTTGAAACAACTTTGACTGCCTGTATGACATGTTGGTCCATTTGGTATGACATCAATTAAAATAGTATCATTGTCGCAATCTACATGAATATCTTTAACAAGTTGCGTATGACCAGATGTTTCACCTTTTGTCCATAGACGTTGTTTCGACCGCGAATAGAAACATACCACACCATCTTCTATCGTTTTATCAAAAGCTTCTTGATTCATATAACCCAACATCAATACTTGTTTTGTTTGATTATCTTGTAAAATTGCTGGCACTAAACCTTTGCTAAAATCAATTTTATATTTGGTCATCTTACTGCTATACCCCCTTGCCGTATCACTTCTTTAATTGATTGAACCGTCGTTTCTCGGTCATGTAATATACTTGCAGCTAAACCTGCAGAAACATCCGTCTGATTAAATAGTTCTACAAAGTGTTGTGCATTGCCACCACCACCAGAAGCAATGATTGGAATATTTACAAGGGATTTTATTTTTGCAAGATGCTCAATATCAAATCCTTGTTTCATACCATCATGTCCCATACTTGTAACGAGGAGCTCACCTGCACCTAACTGTTCTACTTGCTGTACCCAGTCATATACTTTAATATTTGTCATTTTTTTACCACCATGCGTACAACAATAATGTGCTTTTCTTTCAGGATCATAATAGCTATCAATTGCTATACAGATGCATTGTCTACCGAATTTATCACTCGCTTGTTTAATGAGCTGTGGATTTTTTAAAGCACTTGAATTTAATGATACTTTATCTGCACCATGATTTAACAATTGGGTAATATCATCGAGACTTTGAATCCCACCCCCTACAGTAAGAGGGATAAACAAGCGTGACGCTGTCTGTTCAATCACTTCTAGCATTAAGCTATGACCCTCTTCCGTCTTAGAGATGTCT
>NZ_JACYHC010000926.1:0-935 GCF_017152085.1 Staphylococcus sp. EG-SA-2 | reverse complement strand
ATTATTCTAGGTGTTATGAACATTAAAGGCGGTTTTGGCACTGTCTTTGCAGATGCGATTGAGCACAAAAAATTAATTAGTGCAGACAATTGGAAACTAAATACTGCGGCAGCTGCCATTCCAATTATTTTCCTAGGAAATATTTTCAACAACTTGTATCAATACACAGCGAGTCAAGACGTCGTGCAGCGTTATCAAGCTTCTGATAGTTTAAAAGAAACAAATAAATCGTTATGGACAAATGGTATCCTAGCTTTAATTTCAGCACCCTTATTTTATGGTATGGGTACAATGCTGTATTCATTTTATACACATGAAGCTGTTTTACCAAAAGGCTTCAATACATCATCTGTAGTGCCATATTTCATTTTGACTGAGATGCCACCATTTGTAGCAGGATTACTTATTGCAGCCATTTTCGCCGCTGCACAGTCTACCATTTCATCTAGTTTAAATTCTATATCTGCTTGTATTTCAATCGACATTAAGCAACGCTTCTTCGGAAAAGATAGCGAGCGACACGAAGTTAACTTTGCACGTTTCATTATCATCATTGCAGGTATTTTCGGTTTTGGAATGTCACTATACTTAATTGCTTCTAATTCAAATGACTTATGGGATTTATTCTTGTTTGTAACTGGATTATTCGGTGTTCCATTAGCTGGTGTATTTGCAGTTGGTATTTTCACTAAACGTACGAATACATTCGGTGTTATTTGTGGATTAATATTGGGTATCATCTTTGCTTATGTCTATAATGGTGTTGGCAAAGGTAACTCACCTTTCTATGTATCTACCATTTCATTTACAGTTGCTTTTGTCTTTGCTTATATACTTAGCTTCATTGTCCCTTCAAAACATAAAAAAGATATAACGGGATTAACAATTTTTGAAAAAGATAAACCATCAACATACATTTCAAAAACGGCTACGAA
>NZ_JACYHC010000925.1:0-936 GCF_017152085.1 Staphylococcus sp. EG-SA-2 | reverse complement strand
GCATTGTGTCCTTCAATAATGATTGTTTCATATGATGGCACACCTAAGAATGTCATAATTGTTCTTAAATAACGGTCACCCATTTCAAAATCAGCAGCAGGTCCTTCAGTATAATATCCACCACGTGATTGAATGTGTAATACTTTTTTGTCAGTTAGTAAACCTTGTGGTCCTTCAGCAGAATATTTAAAAGTTTTACCTGCAATTGAAATAGCATCAATATATGCTTTAACTACAGGTGGGAAAGAAAGGTTCCACATAGGCGTTACAAATACATATTTATCTGCACTTAAAAATTCTTCTAAAATGTCACTCAATCTTGAAACTTTCATTTGTTCATCATCAGTTAACGTTTCGCCATTACTCATTTTTCCCCAACCAGTTAATACATCTTTGTCAATAACTGGAATATAAGTTTCAAATAAATCAATATGTTTCACTTCATCATCAGGATGTTGTTGTTGATATGTTTCGATAAATGCTTTACCAGCCGCCATAGAATTTGATACCAGTTCATTAAAAGGGTGTGCTGTAATATATAATACTTTTGCCATTTGAAAATTCTCCTCTGTTTCTGTTATTTTCTTAAGTATAATTATTATACTCGATATAAAATTTAATATCAATCAAAATATTCAAATTACCATCATTTTCTTCATCTATATTTGGCAGTACTACTAAAGTATGAGTGCATTTAATTATGAAATAGTTGATTTAGAATATATACTTAATACCCAAAATATATGAAGGATGGATGCCACTATGACAAAGCGACCAAAACGTATTTTGGCAACAATTATCATTTTTCTTTCACTATTATTTACGATTATTTATATAGATGACATTCAAAAATGGTTTAACCAATATACCGATAAATTGACACAAAATCATAAAGGACAAGGACACTCAAAATGGGAAGACTTTTTTAGAGGGAGT
>NZ_JACYHC010000924.1:0-937 GCF_017152085.1 Staphylococcus sp. EG-SA-2 | reverse complement strand
TCTTTGGTTAAAAATTGCGACACAACCATTCTCATTCGATTATGCATAAAACCAGTTTGTGTCAATTCCATTATTGCTGCATCAATGATTGGAAATCCTGTTTGCCCTTCGCACCATGCATTAAAATCCGCTTCATTTTGCGACCATTTTATCTGTCGATATTTAGGTTTGAAAGCTTGGTATGAGGTTTCAGGATACTGTGTCATTAACACATAATAAAATTCTCTAAAAATGAGTTCACGTATAAATGCTTCATAGTTTGCCTCATCTTCATCATAACGCGCCAATAAATCATTAAAAATTTCAATAATATCTAATAATCCATATGCTAAAGCAACACTTAGCTGACTTGTTAATACTTCAGGTAAATAGTCTCTTCCGCTTTCGTAATTCTGTATATCTTGATCTAAAAAATGTTGCCATTTATTCTGTTCAATTATTTGTGAGGATCCAAATGCTATGTCATCAAACACTAAATCATCAGGTGATGCAATGACAAAGTCTTCGAATGATTTTAAATCATAGTGATATACGTCTCTATGCCTCAAGTAAGGTCGCCATTTTTTATAGAAACTAGTAAAAACTTTGTATGGCTCCCCTTGTTGATTCATTGTTTTACTCGCTTTAAAGTAATGATTCCCACGTATCAAAGTAACGGCAATGCGTGCTTCATTGAATAAAGAACGTTGATGTAAAATATCATATTCTTCAAGATGATAACTCATAATATCACCCGCAGTCACTACTTCAGAGATATTGTTTTCTTTACAAAATGAAATGATATCGTCATAAGACATGACATAAGGTGTGAGCTTTTCTGCGTGCAACGATTGGTAAAAGCGCTGCAAAGTACCGCGATAAAACTGTGCTTTCAAATCAGAAGCTGAAGACATGTCCTCTTCCGGAATGATAAAATAACATGCATCAATGTCTTCTT
>NZ_JACYHC010000923.1:0-937 GCF_017152085.1 Staphylococcus sp. EG-SA-2 | reverse complement strand
TCTTTGGTTAAAAATTGCGACACAACCATTCTCATTCGATTATGCATAAAACCAGTTTGTGTCAATTCCATTATTGCTGCATCAATGATTGGAAATCCTGTTTGCCCTTCGCACCATGCATTAAAATTCGCTTCATTTTGCGACCATTTTATCTGTCGATATTTAGGTTTGAAAGCTTGGTATGAGGTTTCTGGATACTGTGTCATTAACACATAATAAAATTCTCTAAAAATGAGTTCACGTATAAATGCTTCATGGTTTGCCTCATCTTCATCATAACGCGCCAATAAATCATTAAAAATTTCAATAATATCTAATAATCCATATGCTAAAGCAACACTTAGCTGACTTGTTAACAATTCAGGTAAATAGTCTCTTCCGCTTTCGTAATTCTGTATATCTTGATCTAAAAAATGTTGCCATTTATTCTGTTCAATTACTTGTGAGGATCCAAACGCTATGTCATCAAACACTAAATCATCAGGTGATGCAATGACAAAGTCTTCGAATGATTTTAAATCATAGTGATATACGTCTCTATGCCTCAAGTAAGGTCGCCATTTTCTATAGAAACTAGTAAAAACTTTGTATGGCTCCCCTTGTTGATTCATTGTTTTACTCGCTTTAAAGTAATGATTCCCACGAATTAAAGTAACGGCAATACGTGCTTCATTGAATAAAGAACGTTGATGTAAAATATCATATTCTTCAAGATGATAACTCATAATATCACCCGCAATCACTACTTCAGAGATATTGTTCTCTTTACAAAATGAAATGATATCGTCATAAGACATAACATAAGGTGTAAGCTTTTCTGCGTGCAACGATTGGTAAAAGCGCTGCAAAGTACCGCGATAAAACTGTGCTTTCAAATCAGAAGCTGAAGACATGTCCTCTTCCGGAATGATAAAATAACATGCATCAATGTCTTCTT
>NZ_JACYHC010000922.1:0-953 GCF_017152085.1 Staphylococcus sp. EG-SA-2 | reverse complement strand
TTAGCTTTAGAACTAAAGTCTTTTGATCGCCCTGTAATTTGCTCTAATTTTATACCTTTAACTGATTTATTCAATATACTAGCCGGTACTTTAATTTCTTCTTGCTGAAAATTAACTTCATTGTTACTCTCAACTTCATTAATGTGTGAGCGATTGACTTTATTAACATAAATCGATACTAACACGATGTTGACAAGAATAAACACGAAAATGAAAAGTGTCTTTGTCAGTTTCCAGTTCATTTATTCAAGCCTCCCATCGTTATAAACATACCATTCACCATCATATTCTACATACCAACGCGGTACGAGTTCACTGTTAATCTGCACTTCAATGTGATTATGATCTGAGTTATCCTGCATTTCGTAACCGATAGCGATGTTTGTTACTTTTTCAAAATTAATATCACTATTGTTCGCTAAGCTTGAACGTACAGACTCTAATTTCGGCAACGTTTTATTATCCTCACTATTTAACACAACGTCGGTGCGCAATAACGAACGACGATAATCAAAGACGCCTTTTTCACCCCAAGTGACTTGAATTTGATTAGAGCCTTCTTTATTAAACGTTGGATAACCGTTAAGGAAACGTTGATATGTTAACTCGCCTGACTGATTATTCGTACTAAACAATCTGAAGTCTTCGTTTAAGAAACCACCATGACCATTAATAAAATCAAAGGTTCCTGGAATCGTTTCTTCCATTTTGCTGGAACTTGCTTCATCTTCGGACAGGTTTTTATAATGATATTTTTCATTTTTATCGTTATAGTTTGCGACACCTGTATTATTGTTGTAGGTTGTAACACCACTCTTTGAACTACGAACGATGGTTGAATCGTCAAATAGTATAGCATTCATTTTCTCAACACTAATCGTGTTAAATACCATGCGATATGTTTTTAACTTTTCAGGTTTACTTGGTGCAAAAACATGCGTCGTACGATCAAT
>NZ_JACYHC010000921.1:0-963 GCF_017152085.1 Staphylococcus sp. EG-SA-2 | reverse complement strand
GTGCATTTAGATGATTCTTATCATTTCAAATAAGAATGTGTTAATCAACGTATATAAGTTAAAATTGGTTTGGATAAAATGATATCTATCGTTGTGTATTGTTTGTTTTTATAGTTCGCGACGACGTCCAGCTAATAACGCTGCACCTAAGGCTAATGATAATCCACCAAATACAGTTGTACCGATGAATGGATTTTCTTCACCAGTTTCTGGTAATGCTTGAGCTTTGTTAGCATCTGCATGGTTTGCTGGTTGCTTCTTATCAACAACAAGTTCTTGACCAGGTTTGATCATGTTTTTATCAGCTAATTTGTTATCTGCAGCAATTTTGTCAGCAGTAGTGCCGTTTGCTTTTGCAATGTCATTTACTGTATCACCAGGTTTAACGACATGTACTCCGTTGCCGTCTTCTTTACCAGGTTTGTTGCCGTCTTCTTTACCAGGCTTGTTGCCGTCTTCTTTACCAGGTTTTTTGTTGTCTTCTTTACCAGGCTTGTTGCCGTCTTCTTTGCCAGGTTTGTTGCCGTCTTCTTTACCAGGTTTTTTGTTGTCTTCCTCTTTTGGTGCTTGAGCATCGTTTAGCTTTTTAGCTTCTGCTAAAATTTCTTTGCTCACTGAAGGATCGTCTTTAAGGCTTTGGATGAAGCCGTTACGTTGTTCTTCAGTTAAGTTAGGTAAATGTAAAATTTCATAGAAAGCATTTTGTTGTTCTTTGTTGAATTTGTTGTCAGCTTTTGGTGCTTGTGCATCATTTAGCTTTTTAGCTTCTGCTAAAAGGTTAGCGCTTTGGCTTGGGTCATCTTTTAAGCTTTGGATGAAACCATTGCGTTGTTCTTCGTTTAAGTTAGGTAAATGTAAGATTTCATAGAAAGCATTTTGTTGTTCTTTGTTGAATTTGTTATCCGCTTTCGGTGCTTGAGATTCATTTAACTTTTTAGCTTCTGACAATAGGTTAGCACTTTG
>NZ_JACYHC010000920.1:0-963 GCF_017152085.1 Staphylococcus sp. EG-SA-2 | reverse complement strand
TGGCATCTTTTGTTTTACCTGAATGGTGTATGTCATAAATCTTTTCGATATAACTTCTTAAACTGCTATCATCACCGTCTTGCCATTGACGTGTCTTAAAATTAGTATTCCATGGCACTTTCCCTAAGCATTCAATTTGTTTTGTAAATTCATTAAATGCTATTTTTCCTTTTAAATTTGGATCATTACGCAATATAATTTCTATATTTGGGATACTAGCTTTGAAAGTACCTTTCGAAGTAATTTCTAACGTCTCAGACCATGCATCATCGCTATTTACTATTTCATCGAAATCCTGCATTGCATCAGACATTTTGTCGTTAATTAATTGCTTTTTAACAACTTCATCATTTTGCGCTCTTTGCTGCATTGCTTTATAACTAGGTAGTCGATTAACCGGAGTATCTGTTTTAGCGTCTTCATCTTGAGCACCATATAAGTGTATGCGTACTAAATCAAAACTGTTCACAAGCATACCGCTAACGGGATCCGTATTATGATGAGAATAGGCAAACTTGTTATTTTCGTATAACACCAATCCACCTGCAGTTGAACCTTCATGATAGGTATAACGGTTAGTAGAATGTTTTTCGTATAAGTCAGGAATAAAAGTTGATATAGCTTCTTCTATCGTATAGGCTCTACAAAATGCGCCAACAATTCCCGGCTTTTCTTCTGGGTCACCTTGCTTATCTGCTAATCTTTTAGTCTTACTCTCTTCCTTTGAAGACGTTGGCCATTCTAATGTGTCAGTCCAATCAACATATTCATTTAATATTTTATCTGGATCTAACAAAGGTAAATCTTCATAGGTAAAGAAAAATTCTGCATCATTGCTAGTTGAAGGCCAATACATTAACCTATGTGGTTGATAAGTTGTATCATCGAAGTAATCCATGCCAACGATATCTGCGACTTTACGCCCAATAGCTTCATACTCATCTGCATTTACATTTCGTTTTA
>NZ_JACYHC010000919.1:0-963 GCF_017152085.1 Staphylococcus sp. EG-SA-2 | reverse complement strand
TAGGACAATTCTTCAGCAAACTTGACCAACAAATTGAATTAGAAGAACAAAAACTTGAATTACTTCAACAACAGAAAAAATGCTATATACAGAAAATCTTCTCACAAGAATTACGATTCAAAGATGAAGAAGGTAATTACTATAAAGGATGGAACAAAAAGCAATTAAAAGATGTATTAGAATTTAGTAATAAAAGAACTATTAATGAAAATGAATATCCTGTTTTAACATCGTCAAGACAAGGTTTAATACTTCAGTCAGACTACTATAAAGATAGGAAAACTTTTGCAGAGAGTAATATTGGGTATTTCATACTCCCTAAAAATCATATAACATACCGTTCAAGAAGCGACGATGGAATTTTTAAGTTTAATTTAAATCTAATGATTGATGTAGGTATTATTAGTAAATATTACCCTGTCTTTAAAGGGATAGATGCAAATCAATATTATTTAACATTACACTTAAACTATCAACTGAAAAAAGAATATATTAAATATGCAACTGGTACATCACAATTGGTACTCTCACAAAAAGACTTGCAAAACATAAAGACTAAATTGCCATCTTATGAAGAACAACAAAAAATCGGTGATTTTTTCAGTGAAATAGATAGATTGGTTGAAAAACAATCTTCAAAAGTCGGACGATTAAAAGTACGTAAAAAAGAACTATTACAAAAAATGTTTGTTTAATCCAGATAACAGCCTATTAATTAAAATGATAAAAATTCTATGAATAAATTGTAATATATTAATATTGAAACTATTATAATTTGGGATTTATTTTTTTGGAGTTTAGTGAATCGTCTACACTTAGTTGGACAAATTCTATGGGAATAGATATTGTTAAACTAAGAGGTTAGGCGATTTTATTGTGACAAGAGACTGAAGAGCTTTTAGTAAATAATTTAAATTAAAATAATTAAACTTTATGAAAATGGTAAGCCTAGAAACGAAATTA
>NZ_JACYHC010000918.1:0-968 GCF_017152085.1 Staphylococcus sp. EG-SA-2 | reverse complement strand
ATTTAGGCTTAGATTTAAAAGATGCATCAATTGATATGTTAGGTACTGCAAGTAAAGTAGAAGTAACTAAAGATAATACCACTGTTGTTGATGGTGACGGTGACGAAAACAGCATTGATGCACGTGTAAGCCAATTGAAATCTCAAATTGAAGAAACTGAATCTGACTTTGATCGTGAAAAATTACAAGAGCGCTTAGCTAAATTAGCAGGTGGTGTTGCAGTTATTAAAGTAGGTGCAGCAAGTGAAACAGAGCTTAAAGAACGTAAATTACGTATTGAAGATGCATTAAATTCTACACGTGCAGCAGTTGAAGAAGGTATTGTTGCAGGTGGTGGTACTGCATTAGTAAATGTTTACCAAAAAGTAAGTGAAATTGAAGCAGAAGGTGACATTGAAACAGGTGTAAATATTGTACTTAAAGCACTAACTGCACCAGTTCGTCAAATTGCTGAAAATGCAGGATTAGAAGGTTCTGTTATTGTAGAACGTTTGAAAAACGCAGAGCCGGGTGTTGGTTTTAACGCTGCTACAAACGAGTGGGTTAATATGTTAGAAGCAGGTATCGTTGATCCAACTAAAGTAACACGCTCAGCATTACAACATGCTGCAAGTGTTGCAGCAATGTTCTTAACGACTGAAGCGGTTGTAGCATCAATTCCAGAAAAAAATAATGACCAACCTAACATGGGTGGCATGCCGGGAATGATGTAAAACAGTTTCTAGTTTTGACTAACTAGAACATTCCATGATAGACGAGTATGATTCGTTCCAAATAAATATTAGAGCGTATGAAAATATTTTAATTTAAGACACCTTCCATTAGTTGACTAAACTTATGAGAGGCGTCTTTTTTATGTGCTAATTTGTAATTGAGATTCATAATGGTATTTAAATCATTATGGTGCGGGAGTTATGGTATTGCCATAATATGAGAGTGCATCCACTTCTATAAGTAATGCATATTGC
>NZ_JACYHC010000917.1:0-11914 GCF_017152085.1 Staphylococcus sp. EG-SA-2 | reverse complement strand
ATCACATCAAGTTAGATTTTAGACTAACTATTGTGGTGTACATCAAAAACGAATTTGTGGGGCGTTTTATATTTTACAAAGGCGACTAGCGTTTCTTATAACAACTTCAACATTACTACACTCAAGCATCACTCTAAAGTTTGAAATCGAACCCTTTCGTTCAACAAAAATCAAAATCCACTTCAAACTATATATCAAATACATAAATTATCTTGTGATACTATCTCGATCATATCTATAGTATGCATTTGTGTTTGCTTTCACTGAATGATATGTTTCATCAGTTAAGTATAAACTGTCATCCTTTAAGGTAACTTGATAACCTTTCTTCCGTGCCAACCAGGCAATATCTATATAATTTTTTCCGGCGATTTCATAACTTCTTAAATCTTCAATATGCACACTAACTTCAGGGAAAATGATTCTAATAACACTTTCATCAACCCAATATTTGTCATGCATCCACCGCACTTGTTCAGCATATAATGGCAACTGCATATCATTGAAATATACTCGATGGGTGTCATTATCGTATATTTTCGGACTAGGTAATGGTTGTTTTCTAATTGATAATACATCGCCACCTATCACTGTGCCTTCCCTCGTATCATCAGCACCTCCCGACGCGTCACGTGTATTCAAGTCAACCTGTAACCCATGTACATCTCCAATATAGGCATCTGGTTTATGTTCCATTGCATGTCCACGTGCAATCAATGCTAATATTGTAGATTGTGAAAATTGAGGCTCCCATTCAATGCGATTAGGATGGCTACTATAAATTCTAGGTTCATCTATAGCCTGCTGAATATCCATGCCAAACACTAATACATTGATTAATGTTTGCGCAACACTAGCAATGATACTTATGGCACCAGGTGCACCTACTGTTAATATCGGCTTCCCGTGATGCATCACAATCGTTGGAGCCATGTTACTTAGTGGTCGTTTATATGGTGCAATTTCGTTAATACCACCATCTACTACATCAAAGCCATCCATTGTCGTATTCAATAACACACCGTAGCCTGGAATCGTGATACCTGAACCATAAATCATACCAATTGATGTCGTAAATGAAGCAATATTACCTTCCTTATCAATCACACAAAAATGAGTTGTTTCGGTATGATTTTCTTCAACATCTGTATGACTAATGCAATCAGACACAACACCATGCTCTATATCAATATTTGCTTTATTGCTATTAATGAGCGTACTGCGTGCTTTTAAATAATCGTCATCAATTAATGACTGTACAGGCACCTCATGAAAATTATCATCCGCCAAGTATTGCGCGCGATCACTATATGCTAAATGCATCGCTTGTATCAAATGATGCAAGTAATCGACAGATCTTGGACCCATAGATGGTAAATCGACATGTTCTAATAACTTCAATATTTGAATGACCGTGATACCGCCAGAACTAGATGGTCCCATTGAATAAATGTCATAGTCTTTAAATGTCGCACTGATTGGCGCTTTAATCTGAATGTCATAATTGGCTAGATCCTCTAAAATGATTGTCCCACCACATGCTTTAACAACATTGACTAATTGTTTCGCAATGTCACCTTTATAAAATGCATTAAACCCTTGTTCTCTTAATATTTGAAATGTCTTACCTAATTCGGGTTGTACAATCCAATCACCTTCACGCCAATATTGATTTTCATGCGTAAATACTTGTGCCGTTTCATGATACTTTGTCAATCGTGCGTGTTGCTGGCGCGAATATTTTTCAGTAGCCCAATTGGCTGCATGACCTTCAATGGCTAGTTCAATTGCAGGATTAATTAAATCTTCCAATGACAATTTAGCATAACGCTTGTGAATATAATCAAACAGCTTTGGAATTGCTGGCACAGCGACAGTTTTACCATGTGTAGTCATATCAAAAAATGATTTATATTCGCCTGAATCATCTAGATAAAATTGTTTGTCTACATGTTCAGGTGCTGTCTCACGTGCATCAAACGCAGTTATACTGCCAGTACTTTGCTCATAATATAGCAAGTACCCGCCACCACCAATACCTGATGCAAATGGTTCTACCACATTCAATGCCAGTTGAATTGCAATCACGGCATCCATGGCGTTGCCACCTTGATCTAATACATCCTTACCAATTTTAGCCGCAAGAGGATGTGATACGGAAATTAACCCTTCTTTAGATGTTTTTGTCTGTTTGTCATTTAAGTTAATGACCATACTATATCCTCCTACTTTCTGTTAAATATTTAAAACATTATTGATTGATGGCTTTTTCTACTTTTTCTAAATCTTGACGTTGCTCGTTACCAGTATCGACAAGTGGTGTAATCGGTGATGCAATTTTAAATTTATCGCCACGATAAAACTTAATAAATTGATCCTGATCTATCGCATTAACTACTGCTTGTCTCAAGTTTGGATGCGTCTTAAATATACCTTTTTTAATATTTAGCATTAAAAAGACTGACTTGCGTCCATTTTTGCGAATAATGCTTAAATTTTTATCCGACTTAATTAAATCAAAATGTTTTTGATTCACATCTGCCAACATATCAATTGAATGATTTCTAAGTTCTGACAATGCATTATTCGGATCACCATTAAACTTCAATGTAATATTTTTAATTTTAGGTGATCCATAACTACCTTTTTCTGTTTCGTTGAATCCTGGATTACGTTGAAACGTTGCTTGATATGCATTTTTCTGTGTCATAATGTATGCGCCACTTGCATAAAGCGCATTTTTCCCATCTGAATTTGCAGGAATTGTACTGCTATCCCCATATCCTTTTGGATATTCTTGATTTACTTGATTAACAAATTTTTTAGATAAAATGCCTGCCGAAGAGTGTGTTAAGTAATTTACCTCTCGAGGCATCGATTGATCTGTCGTAATTTTAACAATTTGATAAATACCGTCTTTATTATTTACTTTTTGACCATCTGTCGTTAACGATTTGACGTTATAAGCTTTAATCAACTTATCATAGATTGATTTATCATCCTTGTCTTTCTCTTTACGCAACTGATCGATGTCCTCATCTTTTAATATCTTGATGTCATTTATATGTTTGTGCATATTGTAAGTATTATTGTTAGGCACAGACTTTTTATCACGTGCTCTATCTAAAGAAAACTTAACATCTTCAGCCGATACACGCTCTCCAGTATTACGTGCTTGTCCATTGACCACTTTCGCAAAATAATCATCATCTCTTAACAAGAAATAAAATGCTTTATTGTCCTTATTCACAGCATAATCACGACTTAACGAACCTTTCGTTGTTAAGTGATCATTTTCATCTAATAATAATAACCTTGTGTACATATTCATATTAATTGAATATACTGACGGCGCAATTGAACGTATTGGATCCAATGTAGGAATTTCACCATCTTGTTGTGTCATCACAAGTGGCCGCGTATCTCGTTCTCTACTATTGTTGTAATCAAATTGTTGCCATATTAATGCACGTGAATTTGGCAATCCAACACTATTTTTATCTAACACTTTATTGTCATATACTAAATTCTTTTTTGATCCATATAAAGGCGCCATATACCCTTTATCAAATACAACTTCATCTTCAATTTGCTTATATGTTTGTTTAACATCTGCTTCATTTTGAGTAGAAGCTTTATTTAACAACTGGTCTACATGTTTATCTTTCAATAAACTATTTGATCCTGTAGAACTAAATAATGCCGTCATAGCATAGTTCGGGTCACCAAACACTGTCATCCAGTCATCAATTTGGATATCATAATTGCCGGCTTGACGTTGTGTACGATAGCTACCATAATCTGGTTGGATATTCATCTTCACGTTAAATCCTGCATTTTCCAATTGATCTTTAACGATATTCATATCATTTTCATAACTTGCTTGTCCTAGGAAATGTATTGTTGGTCGCTCGCCTTTCACTTCAACTTTCGATGACTTTTGAGCCACTTCTGATTTCGTAGGGACACCACAACCACTTAATACCAACGCTAAAACTATAATTGCGATACTAATGATTTTCTTCACATCTATCCCTACCTTTTTAATGAATTCTTGGATCTAGTGCATCACGCACTGCATCACCTATAAAATTAAATGCTAAAACGACGAACATAATACAAACACCAGGTACAATAGCTAAATTACTGTGCGTTTCCAAGTAGTTACTACCGGTACGTAAAATGTTGCCCCATTCAGCTACATCAGGTGCAACACCAAGTCCTAGGAAACTTAAACTACTTGTTGTTAATACAACCACACCTATATTTAATGAAAAACGTACAATCATAGGCGCAATCGCATTCGGTAAAATATAACGCCATATGATATTCCAAGTGTTTTCACCAGTGATACGTGCTGCATCTACATATTCCATGCGTTTAATTTCTAAAACACTGGCACGCATTGTCCGTGCAAATGATGGTATATTACCGATACTTAAAGCAATAATTAAATTTGGAATACTTGCTCCAAATGATGCAATAATTGCCACCGCTAACAATAATGATGGAATTGCAAACACTACATCTAAAATTCGCATTATTAAATTATCAATATGATTAAAATAACCTGCGATAGTGCCTAGTAACACACCAAAAATAACTGCAATAACTACTGAAATAATTGAAATTGAAAATGTCAGCTTCGTTCCTACAACTACGCGTGTAAATAAGTCTCTACCGAAATCATCAGTACCAAACGGATAGGCTAGACTCGGTCCATGTAACAGTGCATTGAACTGATTTTTAGTAGCCAATGTCGTATCAAATGTAAATTGTGACACAATTGATAATGTCAGCATGTAGACTAAAATAAGTAACCCGATAATCGCAATACGATGTCTAGTAGTTTTTCGTATAAACGATTCCCACCCGTTA
Organism: Staphylococcus sp. EG-SA-2; assembly: GCF_017152085.1. Classification (NCBI taxonomy): domain Bacteria; kingdom Bacillati; phylum Bacillota; class Bacilli; order Caryophanales; family Staphylococcaceae; genus Staphylococcus; species Staphylococcus sp. EG-SA-2. The sequence continues at coordinate 7,036 of NZ_JACYHC010000917.1, read as the reverse complement.
TAACTATGTATTTGCGATGTACGTTGGTAACGTCTAATACTTACAAACATTAATAATGTAAATACGTTGCCTGTTAATGCCATCAACAATAACAACACTTCGACGATACGTCGCCATAGGTCATGATGCTTCCATGTTTGTTCCGTTGTTAAAATGATAATTAAAATGATGGTTAAAATGATTAGCAATGTTTCAGCAATATAGAACGTATCGGCCACATAACCTTTAAAAAGATTTAATGCACTCGTTAACATAACTAAAATATAAGTTGCTATAGCATAACTTGCGAATAGTTTTAAGGAAGCTATCTTTGTTGTAAGTTTTACCATATGCCTCACTTCCTTTCGTTAATTTCACTACGTAATTTTGGATCGATTAAAGCATAAAATATATCAATAATTAAGTTTGCTAAAGATATTTCAATTGATATATATACGACCCCACCCATGACTGCTGGGATATCAGGTATTAGTTGTTTTTGGACGATATAACGCCCGATACCATTAATGTTAAATACTTGTTCCGTCACTGCTGAACCGCCTAGTAACTCTGCCACTAGAAGACCAACTAACGTTACAATTGGAATAATGGCATTTTTCAAAATATGTTTAATAACAACTTGTGTCGTCGATAATCCTTTTGCATAAGCAGTTAAAACATAATCGCTGCGCATTACTTCAAGTACAGAAGACCTTGTCATACGCGTGATAGAAGCAGCAATACTTGTTCCAATGACAAGTACAGGTAAAATCAACGATATTGGATGTTCTGGCATATAAGATGGTGGCAAAATATCCAATTTCAATGAGAACGCTAAAATGAATAATAGCCCTTGCCAGAAACTTGGAATAGATAAACCAATTAATGCAATTATCATTAACGTGATATCAAGCCAACTATTTCGCTTCATCGCACTGATAATACCAATTGGTATTGCAATAATTAATGCCACAATTAGCGCTAATACTGCGACAATTATTGTAATTGGAATTCTTTCGCCAACTGCTTTAGTCACAACCTCATTCCCTTTGTAAGTCGTACCTAAGTCAAAGGTAAAAACACCCTTGATGGTATCCCACAATTGAATAAAATAAGGTTCGTTAAGATGATGTAATACATTGAATTGATGTATCTGTGCCTTTGTTGCATTTTGTCCCAGTATGCTATAAGCCGCATCAAGCGGTGAAAAATACAGAATGGTAAACACACTGACAATAACACCAATGATGACAATCACAGCCATGACAATTCTCTCAAAAATATATCTAACTAATGGCTGTAAATAAATAGTCAATAAGATGAACATCGGCAAGGCCAATATTACTTTGATCATGATGAACTTATGAAATAATAAATTTTCAAAGTATGTTGAAAAATGTGCTTGTTCAATATTCTTTGAACTCGTATTAGAACTTTGTGCCTTGAATATTTTTAATGCTTCTTTATGTATTTGTGTGGATGACTTTTGCTGCGATAAATATTTATATTTTTGATGTAACGCTCGTTCAATTTCTGAAATTTCAGAATTATTAGCGTAAAAATTTTTTCTCTTAGCAGAAAAGAAAAACTTTATCACTGCATATAAAAATATTGGCAAGCTTAATACCGATAATACAAACTTGTAAAATGCCTTGTGATACAACGACTTAAAAGATTCTAAATAAGTAATTATGATAATCACTCCTTGTAAAATAATCTTGAGTAGATTACTATGATATACAAAAGTATAGAATAAATTTACACATTTGTGAATAGGGAGGCACAACATCATGTCAAATTTATTAGAAGTCAACAGTCTGAATGTACAATTCAATTATGATGAAACTACAGTTCAAGCGGTAAAAAATGTCTCTTTCGAATTACGAAAAAAACATATCCTAGGTATTGTTGGTGAATCAGGATCAGGAAAAAGTATTACTGCTAAATCTATTTTAGGGCTACTACCAGATTATCCAGATCACACATTAACAGGAGAAATTATTTTTAATGGGCAATCGTTAAATAATTTATCAACTTCAGCGTTACAACAAATTCGAGGTAAGGATATTTCAATGATTTTTCAAGATCCACTCTCTTCGTTGAATCCAAGATTAACGATTGGCAAACAAATTACAGAAGTACTATTTCAACATAAACGTGTATCTAAATCTGAAGCAAAGTCGATGACAATAAACATTTTAGAAAAAGTAGGTATAAAACATGCAACTCGACAATTTGATGCTTATCCACATGAACTTTCTGGTGGTATGCGTCAACGTGTCATGATAGCAATGGCATTGATTTTAAAGCCACAAATTTTAATCGCAGATGAACCAACAACGGCATTAGATGCCAGTACACAAAATCAATTACTGCAGTTAATGAAGTCCCTTTATGAGTACACAGAAACATCTATTATTTTTATCACTCACGATTTAGGCGCTGTGTATCAATTTTGCGACGATGTGATTGTAATGAAAGATGGAAGTGTCGTTGAAAGTGGCACGGTTGAAAGTATTTTTAAATCGCCACAACATACCTATACAAAACGCTTAATAGATGCGATTCCTGATATTCATCAAACGCGTCCGCCAAGACCGTTAAACAATGATATTTTATTAAAATTCGATCGCGTGAGCGTGGATTACACATCACCGAGTGGCAGCCTATACCGAGCAGTTAATGATATTAACTTGGCTATTAGAAAAGGCGAAACATTAGGCATTGTCGGTGAATCAGGGTCAGGGAAATCGACATTAGCTAAGACGGTCGTCGGTCTAAAGGAAGTGTCAGAAGGCTTTATTTGGTATAACGAATTACCATTAAGTTTATTTAAAGATGATGAATTGAAATCTTTACGACAAGAGATACAAATGATTTTTCAAGATCCATTCGCATCTATTAATCCAAGATTTAAAGTCATTGATGTGATTAAACGACCACTAATCATTCATGGGAAAGTCAAAGATAATGATGACATTATTAAAACTGTCGTATCGTTGTTAGAAAAGGTTGGCCTAGATCAAAGTTTCTTATATCGCTATCCACACGAATTATCTGGTGGGCAACGTCAGCGTGTAAGTATCGCGAGAGCACTTGCTGTAGAACCTAAAGTGATTGTTTGCGACGAGGCAGTGTCCGCTTTAGACGTTTCAATTCAAAAAGATATCATCGAGTTATTAAAACAATTACAGTTAGACTTCGGCATCACTTATTTATTCATCACACATGACATGGGTGTTATCAATGAAATATGTGATCGCGTTGCAGTTATGAAAAATGGCGAAATCGTTGAACTGAATAACACAGAAGATATTATCAAACATCCGCAATCAGACTATGCAAAGCAACTTATTTCAGAAGTAGCAGTTATTGCTAAATAAAAGTCATGCGTTGTGTAACTTTATCACTGTATGGTCTGGAATAAATCGGGCAACCTCTGATGTGTTATGTTAGATGACTTTGTCATACTAACTATATTGTGCTAAGTTAGGGCTCGGCACCATATCAAGTTTTAAGTGCCTTGCCATGATTTAAGGGTCACACCCATACTCTGGGCATTTTGACGCCAGAATAAATCCCCCGCCACTATGTGAAGTGCGGGGGATTATTTATATTTTATTAGAATATTCAGATTTTCGAGTGTGTCAACTTAGCTTAGTCAATGTATATTTAACATCAATTACTCTTTTTCTTTCATAATTAACACATTCAAATAAATGACATTTAATACTTTTCTCGATTAATTTTCTTTTTTAATTCTATTTTTGATTTAATAATGCTATATTTCGGTATTTTAAATTTATAATACGTGTGTTTTCTTTTCAAAATAATAGCAGTTTCTGAGAAGAAATATATTGTCGACTTTTAGATTATCTTTCAATAAGCTCTTTTATTGTGGTTTCTCTCCAAATATCTCATCCAAATTTTTATTCAACACCGAACAAATATTTTTACATAGTGATAGAGAGGGGTTATGTACACCCTTTTCTATAAGAGATATTGTTTGTCTAGTTACTCCAACTTTATTTGCTAGCTCCTTTTGAGTCATAGATAGTGAAACTCTAGCTATTTTCAAATTATTTTTCACTTTTAATTATTCCGGCTTCTTTTTTTTATAAGATTAACTAGACATATATAACCAAAATAAATAATTGGGAAACCAACTACATATGTAAAAAATTGTTTACTTAATCCATTAATGTAGAACATTATGACTGAAGTTAAAATATATACTACACTCATTACTAACAAATCATTTTTCTTCATAAGGTATCACCTCTTTTTGACTTTCTAACAACCATGTTTCTAACGTGGTTTGATTAAATGACTGTGCTTTTCGTTTATCTGTAAAACATCCATCTTTTAACAAATAAATATTTTCTGAGAGTTCTAAAATTGTATTAGGCAAATGACTAGTGAAAATTATTATCTTTTCTTTAGAAACTAATCCCTTTAAAATTCGTGTGAAATTTTTTTGAGCAACATGGTCAAGGGCATTAAATGGTTCATCTAATAATAAAACATTTGAATCTACTAATAACATAGAAGCAAAATTTAGTTTTTGCTTCATACCACTTGAAAAATTATATACAGGTATATTTAGATCTTCTATATTCAAACCTACATCTTTAATAGTTTTCTCAATAGTTATTTGATCTATTTTCCGATTATATAGGCTACATATTAAGTACAAATTATCTTTAGCACTTAAATTTTCATAAAAAAAGGGATTTACTGGTGTGTAAAAAATCTCTTTTTTTAGTGTGCTATTTTCAAAAATACTTTCACTATTTAAATATACATCACCTTTTGTTGGCATCAATATACTACTAATAATATTTAACAAAGTCGTTTTACCTGCCCCATTTACTCCCACTATGCAATTGATGCTCCCACTTCTAAACTTAGCATTCACATTATTCAAAACCATTTTTGAATTAGTAAATTTTTTTTGAAGATTATTTAAAACTAGCATGATACACTTCCTTAATTTATGGTTACATAAACTTCTAATAATGATGCGATTATTGTTAATACAATAACAGTTATTATTGTTGTTACAAAATTATGGAACATCTTATTTTTTATTTTATTTTTCTTTACCATTCTTTGATAAAGGTATGATAAAAAACCTAATGAGAATGTTGAAGCAATTAAAAGTGCTAAAATCTCAAATATAGCGTGTGGCGCTAATACTAATAGAATAGATTTTAATTGATTGCTATAGATTCCATGTGCTATAAAAAAGCCTAACATCCCAGAATTTATGAGTAACATACCTATATTTAACAGACCAAGTGTCAGAAAACCAAATATTGCAGAGAAGAAATAAATTAAATTATGAAAGAAAATCTCTTGTAAATTTAAATCTTGAGCAACTATCATTTTACCTAAATCAATATTTAATAAGTAATAAACCAAGCATCCCAATAATCCGCCTATTATTAACACCAATATATTAAAAATAAAAATTTTTTTGTATTTAATACTATAAATATAAATCCCTCTTTCTCCAAGACTTTGTTATTTTTTGTTTAGAAAACCTAATAAACAACGAAACAAGTATTAAGGCTAAAATGTTGAAAATAATTATAAAAATCATTATGTCAATATAATTACGTTGAGATAAGTAACCTACAAATAGAATTAAAAAATATGATGACGATAAAAAATTCTTAACTTTATCAAAAACAGTATCTTCAAGAAAAATTTGTTCTTCAAAAGACTCTAATTCACTGTAATGTTGATGATTGAAATGTGGAGATAAATACGAAGGTAATAATGATAAATTAGGAATTATTACTGTATTGATGATTATTATTTCAAATCCAATTATATATAAATATATGTCTTGATTTAAAAATATTGCTAATAAAATAATAGCAAGTATTGTTTCTTTAAAACCAATAAAGCGAATTAGAGATAATTTAGAATCGTAAATTTGTTTAAAATCAGTGTTTGACATCCTATACAAACCGATACTTTTTCTATCTGAATCAAAACGTAATGATTTAGTAAAAAAATCCGTCCCCGCAGAAAAACTATCACGAGTTATAGTGTTTAATATCAAAATAAAAATAACTGCATTAGCTAACTGATTATATGCCATCTGTGAAAAATAGATTAAACACCCTAAAAAGAACCATATTGAATAACTAATATAGAAGAAAGGTTTATGTAAATTAACTTCTTCTTTGTTACTTATCCAGTGTTTTAGCTGTATTGTTGTTATAGCTTTTATTGAAATTGGCAACGAAAAATTAATATTTGTTGAAGATAGATAGATATCTTCTTTTCTATACCAAAACCCTATTTTATTTAAATAATATAACGCTATAAATAAAGCTATTGTAATAATCACAAATGATATATTCACAAAGTTTAATCTCATAAAAATAGTGTGAGGTGATATATAATCTAATAATTGCATAACTTTTTCATTAATAATAATGACTTCGTTCTTTATATCCTGAAAATAACTATACCATTCAAAAGTTTTCTTACTTTTTATTACATATGTCGAAAAAACTAAAAAGGGCTTTATTAATAAATTTACTAAAAGAAATGAGACGACAAATCCAATAACAGAAACAATGCTTCCCATCATAAAATTAAAAACACAATAGTGATAAGAAAATAATTTTTTTGTGCTTATGACTTTAATATTTATAAAAATAATTTGAATTACATAAGAGATTGTTGAAAAGTATATTAGTGCACAAAAAACCTTGAGGTTAAATATAAAAGGACTAATATGATATAAACTAATAGCCATACCAACTATCAACAAATTAAAATATCCAACAAACTTTTTTAAAACGTCTGAAGCATATATCAAGTTAAAAATGTCAACTTCTCTCAAACTAGATCTATATAACAGCTGTTTATCCATTGGATTGATCAATAATTTAGTTCTAGGTATTAATGAGTCAAGTCCAGACTCCTGTGTAAAATGCTATACAATGTTTTTACCATTTCTACTTATCAAAATTGATGTATTTTCTTGAAGAATAAATCCATTCATCATGTAGGTCCATAAGAACGGCTCCAATTA
>NZ_JACYHC010000916.1:0-969 GCF_017152085.1 Staphylococcus sp. EG-SA-2 | reverse complement strand
CCTTCGTCCATATAAATTTTCGTAGTGTGAACCAAAACTAGAGATAAGCCTAGACAAATTGACAAACCAATCGTAGTGTAAACCATGTATTTTTTAAATGTCTGTTTTTTCTTTTTTTGCTTATAAAGTGGTAGGAAACATAATCCATATGGCATTAAAAAAATGATACCTGCAATACCAAAGGTAAGTATGACAAGCCAAAAAAGAAACGCTGATACTATATAATATAGATAAAATTGAGAAATACCAGCCGTAGCCAAGATTAGAAATAAAAAAGCAGTAGCGAATTTATATGTCTCACTTACTTTATTAACTTGGTTTAAAAAGTTATCGATTGCTTTATTCTTTTTTGAAATATGTACTATACCTTCTATAATCACCCAAATAATACCACCAATAACTAACAAAGCAAAAACTGGGATTACGAGACTAATTAACATATCGTTCACCTGCTCACCTCTATTTTCAAATAATTGTGATTGAATTGAATCATTCTAGTTTTGTAAAGTTACTTATTCAATTTATTATATTTATTAACTCTATCATAGCAAAAATACTGTTTGTGTATAACAATAAATCGAGATACTCAATAATTTGATAATATGAAATTGATACTTTTCAAAATAGTTGAGTATGGCAATTTATGATTAGTTTTTCAAATCATTTTTTATGAGCTCAAATAAATTAGTGAGATTTATTGCTTCGGTAATGTCTGGAATTAATATCATTTCTTTGGCACCTGGATATGGCGAAACTAATGTATTATCTTGCAATTGATGACGTACACTTTTAGTCGCCTTAACCAATAATCTATTATCATACAAACCACCTATAACCACACTATCATAATAAATAATATATTCTCCCATCATCTTTCTTGTCTTAACCGCGTTTGAATTCACATGATTTAAAAATAAATCATGTACATCTTTCTTAGTCGCCATTGTAATCGCTCCTTCAGTTTTATGT
>NZ_JACYHC010000915.1:0-971 GCF_017152085.1 Staphylococcus sp. EG-SA-2 | reverse complement strand
TAACAACTAATCCTATTGCAGGTACGATTCAACGTGGTGAGACGACACAAATAGATAATGAGAATATGAAACAACTACTTAATGATCCAAAAGAATGCAGCGAACATCGTATGCTAGTTGATTTAGGACGTAATGATATTCATAGAGTAAGTAAAATCGGTACCTCAAAAATTACTAAATTAATGGTTATTGAAAAATATGAACATGTTATGCATATCGTAAGTGAAATCACAGGTAAAATAAATCAAAATTTATCACCAATGACAGTTATTGCGAATTTATTACCAACAGGTACCGTTTCAGGTGCACCAAAATTACGTGCAATTGAAAGAATATATGAACAATATCCACATAAACGAGGCGTTTATAGTGGTGGTGTTGGATACATAAATTGTAATCATAACTTAGATTTTGCTTTAGCAATTCGAACGATGATGATAGATGAGCAGTATATCAACGTAGAAGCTGGTTGTGGCGTTGTATATGATTCTATTCCTGAAAAAGAACTGAATGAAACGAAATTGAAAGCTAAAAGCTTATTGGAGGTGAGGCCATGATCTTAGTTGTAGATAATTATGATTCCTTTACATATAACCTAGTGGATATTGTTGCTCAACATACTGACGTCATTGTTCAATATCCTGATGATGATAATGTGCTGAATCAATCGGTGGACGCTGTTATTATATCTCCTGGTCCAGGGCATCCATTAGACGATCAACAGTTAATGAAAATCATATCAACCTATCAACACAAACCCATTTTAGGTATTTGCCTAGGTGCTCAGGCACTGACTTGTTATTACGGTGGAGAAGTCATTAAAGGCGACAAGGTTATGCACGGAAAAGTTGATACACTAAAGGTTATATCGCATCATCAACATCTGTTATATCAAGATATACCAGAACAGTTTTCAATTATGAGATATCATTCATTAATAAGTAACCCTGACAATTTTCCAGAAGAATTGA
>NZ_JACYHC010000914.1:0-971 GCF_017152085.1 Staphylococcus sp. EG-SA-2 | reverse complement strand
TAACAACTAATCCTATTGCAGGTACGATTCAACGTGGTGAGACGACACAAATAGATAATGAGAATATGAAACAACTACTTAATGATCCAAAAGAATGCAGCGAACATCGTATGCTAGTTGATTTAGGGCGTAATGATATTCATAGAGTAAGTAAAATCGGTACCTCAAAAATTACTAAATTAATGGTTATTGAAAAATATGAACATGTTATGCATATCGTAAGTGAAGTCACAGGTAAAATAAATCAAAATTTATCGCCAATGACAGTTATTGCGAATTTATTACCAACAGGTACCGTTTCAGGTGCACCAAAATTACGTGCAATTGAAAGAATATATGAACAATATCCACATAAACGGGGCGTTTATAGTGGTGGTGTTGGATACATAAATTGTAATCATAACTTAGATTTTGCATTAGCAATTCGAACGATGATGATAGATGAGCAGTATATCAACGTAGAAGCTGGTTGTGGCGTTGTATATGATTCTATTCCTGAAAAAGAACTGAATGAAACGAAATTGAAAGCTAAAAGCTTATTGGAGGTGAGCCCATGATCTTAGTTGTAGATAATTATGATTCCTTTACATATAACCTAGTGGATATTGTTGCTCAACATACTGACGTCATTGTTCAATACCCTGATGATGATAATGTGCTGAATCAATCGGTGGACGCTGTTATTATATCTCCTGGTCCAGGGCATCCATTAGACGATCAACAGTTGATGAAAATCATATCAACCTATCAACACAAACCCATTTTAGGTATATGTTTAGGGGCTCAGGCACTGACTTGTTACTACGGTGGAGAAGTCATTAAAGGCGACAAGGTTATGCACGGCAAAGTTGATACACTAAAGGTTATATCGCATCATCAACATCTGTTATATCAAGATATACCAGAACAGTTTTCAATTATGAGATATCATTCATTAATAAGTAACCCTGACAATTTTCCAGAAGAATTGA
>NZ_JACYHC010000913.1:0-982 GCF_017152085.1 Staphylococcus sp. EG-SA-2 | reverse complement strand
AAAAAGAAAATTGGTATGGTAATTGTGGCAACTGAATCAGCAGTTGATGCTGCTAAAGCAGCCGCTGTTCAAATTCACAACTTATTAGGTATTCAACCTTTTGCACGTTGCTTTGAAATGAAAGAAGCTTGTTATGCTGCAACACCAGCAATTCAATTAGCTAAAGATTATTTAGCAACTAGACCGAATGAAAAAGTATTAGTTATTGCTACAGATACAGCACGTTATGGATTGAATTCAGGCGGCGAGCCAACACAAGGTGCTGGCGCAGTTGCGATGGTTATTGCACATAATCCAAGCATTTTGGCATTAAATGAAGATGCTGTTGCTTACACTGAAGACGTTTATGATTTCTGGCGTCCAACTGGACATAAATATCCATTAGTTGATGGTGCATTATCTAAAGATGCTTATATCCGCTCATTCCAACAAAGCTGGAATGAATACGCAAAACGTCAAGGTAAGTCGCTAGCTGACTTCGCATCTCTATGCTTCCATGTTCCATTTACAAAAATGGGTAAAAAGGCATTAGAGTCAATCATTGATAACGCTGATGAAACAACTCAAGAGCGTTTACGTTCAGGATATGAAGATGCTGTAGATTATAACCGTTATGTCGGTAATATTTATACTGGATCATTATATTTAAGCCTAATATCATTACTTGAAAATCGTGATTTACAAGCTGGTGAAACAATCGGTTTATTCAGTTATGGCTCAGGTTCAGTTGGTGAATTTTATAGTGCGACATTAGTTGAAGGCTACAAAGATCATTTAGATCAAGCTGCACATAAAGCATTATTAAATAACCGTACTGAAGTATCTGTTGATGCATATGAAACATTCTTCAAACGTTTTGATGACGTTGAATTTGACGAAGAACAAGATGCTGTTCATGAAGATCGTCATATTTTCTACTTATCAAATATTGAAAATAACGTTCGCGAATATCACAGACCAGAGTAATCTGTGTATTTGAAAG
>NZ_JACYHC010000912.1:0-983 GCF_017152085.1 Staphylococcus sp. EG-SA-2 | reverse complement strand
GTTAAATCTGATTCAAGTTACGGCCAAAATGATACATTAAGCTCTTATTCGGATATAAGCAAAATGAAGTCTTTAATGGAAGACAGCACTATTTCTACTAACGGTTTAACACAACAACTTAAAATATATAATGACATGGATCGTGTCACCTATCACAATAAAGACTTAGACTTTGCATTTGGTTTAAGTATGACGTCGAAAAACGTCGCACGTTACGAAAGTATCAACGGAGAGAACTTAAAAGGTTGGCACACTGGTGCTGGAATGTCTTATTTATACAATAGCGATGTGAAACACTACCGTGATAACTTCTGGGCGACAGCTGATATGAAACGTTTAGCAGGTACAACAACTTTAGAAAATGAAGAACCTAAAGGTACGGATGTTAAAAAGTCGAGTAAAACTTTTGTAGGCGGAACAAAATTCGATGACCAACATGCTAGTATCGGAATGGATTTTGAAAATCAGGACAAAACTTTAACTGCCAAAAAATCATATTTCATATTAAACGATAAAATTGTCTTCTTAGGAACTGGCATTAAAAGTACTGATTCATCAAAGAATCCAGTTACAACGATTGAAAATCGCAAAGCGAATGGGTATACGTTATATACAGACGATAAACAAACAACCGCTTCCGATAATCAGGGAACCAATTCCGTCTTTTTAGAGTCAACCAATAAACCTAAAAACAATATAGGCTATCATTTTTTAAACGAATCGAAAATAACTGTAAAAAAAGAAAGTCATACTGGTAAGTGGAGTGATATAAATAAAAGTCAAAAGCAAGACAGTAAAACTAATCAATATTATGAAGTAACTCAAAAGCATTCTAATACAGATAGTAAATATGCATATGTGTTGTATCCAGGCTTATCTAAAGATGACTTTAATACAAAAAAAGATAAAGTAACTGTCGTTAAACAAGATGATGACTTCCACGTTGTGAAAGATAATGAATCGGTTTGGGCTGGTGTTAATTA
>NZ_JACYHC010000911.1:0-984 GCF_017152085.1 Staphylococcus sp. EG-SA-2 | reverse complement strand
TACATGCTTGTATTAGCAGAGACGCTTGCTGAAATGAAAGATAGTTTTACAGGAAAAGTCGTTGTGATACATCAACCAGCTGAAGAAGTACCACCAGGTGGTGCTAAAGCAATGATTGAAAATGGTGTATTAGACGGTGTTGATCATGTATTAGGTGTACACGTCATGAGCACAATGAAAACAGGTAATGTGTATTACAGACCTGGTTATGTTCAAACAGGACGCGCATTCTTCAAATTGAAAGTTCAAGGTAAAGGTGGTCATGGTTCATCACCACATATGGCCAATGATGCCATTGTTGCAGGTAGCTACTTCGTCACAGCGTTACAAACAGTTGTATCTAGACGACTAAGTCCATTTGAAACCGGTGTTGTCACAATCGGTTCATTTGACGGTAAAGGTCAATTCAATGTCATTAAAGATGTTGTTGAAATTGAAGGTGATGTACGTGGATTAACAGATGCTACAAAAGCAACAATTGAAAAAGAAATTAAACGTTTATCAAAAGGATTAGAGGATATGTATGGTGTAACTTGCACCTTAGAATATAACGATGATTATCCAGCATTATATAATGATCCAGAGTTTACTGAGTACGTGGCTAAGACGTTGAAAGAAGCAAACCTTGATTTTGGTGTTGAAATGTGTGAACCACAACCACCTTCAGAAGACTTTGCATATTATGCTAAAGAACGTCCAAGTGCCTTTATTTATACAGGTGCAGCTGTGGAAGATGGTGAAATTTACCCACATCATCATCCTAAATTTAACATTTCAGAAAAATCATTACTTATTTCGGCAGAAGCTGTAGGGACAGTTGTTTTAGATTACCTTAAAGGAGATAACTAACATGAATGAAACGTATCGCGGGGGCAACAAGTTAATCTTAGGTATTGTATTAGGTGTTATTACATTTTGGTTGTTTGCACAATCACTTGTAAATGTTGTACCAAATTTACAACAAAGTTTTGGTGCAGACATGGG
>NZ_JACYHC010000910.1:0-984 GCF_017152085.1 Staphylococcus sp. EG-SA-2 | reverse complement strand
ACGTTGGAGGATACACTGAGTCCTCTGAGGAATCAAATCCAATTGACTTTGAAGAATCGACACATGAAAATTCAAAACATCACGCTGATGTTGTTGAATATGAAGAGGATACAAATCCAGGTGGTGGTCAGGTTACTACTGAGTCTAACTTAGTTGAATTTGACGAAGAGTCTACAAAAGGTATTGTAACTGGCGCAGTGAGCGATCATACAACAATTGAAGATACGAAAGAATATACGACTGAAAGTAATCTGATTGAACTAGTGGATGAACTACCAGAAGAACATGGTCAAGCTCAAGGTCCAATCGAGGAAATCACTGAAAACAATCATCATATTTCTCATTCTGGTTTAGGAACTGAAAATGGTCACGGTAATTATGGCGTGATTGAAGAAATCGAAGAAAATAGTCATGTTGATATTAAGAGTGAATTAGGTTATGAAGGTGGCCAAAATAGCGGTAACCAGTCATTCGAGGAAGACACAGAAGAAGACAAACCTAAATATGAACAAGGTGGCAATATCGTAGATATCGATTTCGACAGTGTACCTCAAATCCAAGGTCAAAATAATGGTAACCAGTCATTCGAAGAAGATACAGAGAAAGACAAACCTAAGTATGAACAAGGTGGTAATATCATTGATATCGACTTCGACAGTGTGCCACAAATTCATGGATTCAATAAGCACACTGAAATTATTGAAGAAGATACAAACAAAGATAAACCAAATTATCAATTCGGTGGACACAACAGTGTTGATTTTGAAGAAGATACACTTCCAAAAGTAAGCGGTCAAAATGAAGGTCAACAAACGATTGAAGAAGATACAACGCCGCCAACACCACCGACACCAGAAGTACCAAGTGAGCCGGAAACACCAACACCACCGACTCCGGAAGTACCAAGTGAGCCGGAAACACCAACACCACCGACACCAGAAGTGCCGAGTGAGCCAGAAACACCAACACCGCCAACACCAGAGG
>NZ_JACYHC010000909.1:0-987 GCF_017152085.1 Staphylococcus sp. EG-SA-2 | reverse complement strand
CACAACAAGATTTACCTACATTATTTTATAGCGGGAAGTCCAATAGTGCTGTTCCAATTATATCTGAAAGTGAATTACAAACAATTACAGCTGAACCATGGCTTGAAATTTCCAAAAAAGGATTGCAACTAGAAGGATTGAACTTTGATCGGCAGGGACAACTCTTTTTATTGGATGTATTCGAAGGCAATATTTTCAAAATCAATCCTGAAACGAAGGAAATCAAACGACCTTTTGTAAGTCACAAAGCGAATCCTGCAGCAATCAAAATACATAAAGATGGCCGATTATTCGTTTGTTATTTAGGAGATTTTAAATCTACAGGAGGCATTTTTGCAGCTACAGAAAATGGTGACAACTTACAAGATATTATTGAAGATCTTTCAACAGCATATTGTATTGATGACATGGTATTTGATTCTAAAGGTGGATTTTATTTTACAGATTTTAGAGGATACTCTACCAATCCACTAGGAGGCGTTTATTATGTTTCGCCGGACTTTAGAACAGTGACGCCTATCATTCAAAATATTAGCGTAGCAAATGGTATTGCTTTAAGTACAGATGAAAAAGTACTATGGGTAACAGAAACTACAGCCAATCGATTACATCGCATTGCACTTGAAGATGATGGTGTGACGATACAACCATTTGGAGCTACTATACCGTACTATTTTACAGGTCATGAAGGACCAGACTCATGTTGTATTGATAGTGACGATAATTTATACGTAGCAATGTATGGTCAAGGTCGAGTGTTAGTTTTTAATAAAAGGGGTTATCCAATAGGACAAATATTGATACCAGGCCGAGATGAAGGGCATATGTTACGTTCTACTCATCCGCAATTTATACCTGGAACAAATCAACTCATCATTTGTTCCAATGATATAGAAATGGGCGGAGGATCTATGCTTTATACAGTTAATGGCTTTGCAAAAGGTCATCAAAGTTTTCAGTTTCAATAAGACCTACCTGAATGAAAGG
>NZ_JACYHC010000908.1:0-987 GCF_017152085.1 Staphylococcus sp. EG-SA-2 | reverse complement strand
CACAACAAGATTTACCTACATTATTTTATAGCGGGAAGTCCAATAGTGCTGTTCCAATTATATCTGAAAGTGAATTACAAACAATTACAGCTGAACCATGGCTTGAAATTTCCAAAAAAGGATTGCAGCTAGAAGGATTGAACTTTGATCGGCAGGGACAACTCTTTTTATTGGATGTATTCGAAGGCAATATTTTCAAAATCAATCCTGAAACGAAGGAAATCAAACGACCTTTTGTAAGCCATAAAGCGAATCCTGCAGCAATCAAAATACATAAAGATGGCCGATTATTCGTTTGTTATTTAGGAGATTTTAAATCTACAGGAGGCATTTTTGCAGCTACAGAAAATGGTGACAACATACAAGATATTATTGAAGATTTTTCAACAACTTATTGTATTGATGACATGGTATTTGATTCTAAAGGTGGATTTTATTTTACAGATTTTAGAGGATACTCTACCAATCCACTAGGGGGCGTTTATTATGTTGCGCCGGACTTTAGAACAGTGACGCCTATCATTCAAAATATTAGCGTAGCAAATGGTATTGCTTTAAGTAAAGATGAAAAAGTACTATGGGTAACAGAAACTACAGCCAATCGATTACATCGCATTGCACTTGAAGATGATGGTGTGACGATACAACCATTTGGAGCTACCATACCGTACTATTTTACAGGTCATGAAGGACCAGACTCATGTTGTATTGATAGTGACGATAATTTATATGTGGCAATGTATGGTCAAGGCCGAGTATTAGTTTTTAATAAAAGGGGTTATCCAATAGGACAAATATTGATACCAGGCCGAGATGAAGGGCATATGTTACGTTCTACGCATCCGCAATTTATACCTGACACAAATCAACTCATCATTTGTTCCAATGATATAGAAATGGGCGGAGGATCTATGCTTTATACAGTTAATGGCTTTGCAAAAGGTCATCAAAGTTTTCAGTTTCAATAAGACCTACCTGAATGAAAGG
>NZ_JACYHC010000907.1:0-994 GCF_017152085.1 Staphylococcus sp. EG-SA-2 | reverse complement strand
AATTACAAATTATTACAGTTCGCAGCTTAGATCGCGACGGACCTTTAAAAACATAAATATGGGCTAGTGTTCCGGTTGCAACTAATAATCCAAATTGGAAATTACCACATAAGTAACCGATTATTGCGGGAATAATCATTAACAGTCCCTGTCTTACACCTTTATAAAAGTCTAAGTTAAGTCGATTGATTTTTATGAGTGATGTCAAAAAGATGTCATTTCGACTTCTCCTTTCCTTGTCAAAATATTTCCATAATCTTTTTATTAGCATAGTTAAAATGAATTTGTTGCTATAAATTTTAATTACGCAACATATGTCATTATAACACCTTATACTCAATTATCTAAATTCAAAAACTTTTAAAGTCCAATTAAAATTATTTTCTAATGTTATTTAACATCGTTGAACCTTTGGTCGCCCACCTTTGCGCTAGTTAAGATTTATTTGTGACATGTTGAAATTATTTTAGTGAATACGATATTTAGGGTTAGAAAAACATTCACATAGACTTAAGGTTTATTTACTTCATATTATTCCTAGGGTTCATGATCCAAACTATAGTGAATTTAAAAAAGTTTATAAAACATATTTGCCTCATAAGCTTGAATAGTTCCTATATTCGTTATTTAAAATGACATTCGATGTCAGTTCATTTCTTAAAATATCGAAAGATGATTACGTATAATATATATAGTGACGTATTTACAAATAATGGCAGTAAGCAGTACAAAATGATTACACAAAAATTTCCTTCTACTCGATAAATTAAGAAGTATAAAATAATTAAAAAAATACTTATAATCAGACCTATAAGAGGCAAACTTCTAATATATTTCTCTAAGTTTTCCTTCATATGTATAACCTCCTAAAATTTATATGTACTTTTACAAGCGTTACCTGACTAATGTTTTAAAACTTTATTTCTTTACATATATCATTTTAATAACTTCCCGTTCATCTTAAACCATATCTGTTTTAAAAAGTTTCAATTTC
>NZ_JACYHC010000906.1:0-27394 GCF_017152085.1 Staphylococcus sp. EG-SA-2 | reverse complement strand
TTATTTATAAATAATCATTACCCCAAAATAAAATACAGAACTTGAAAACTTAATATCAATGACTTCGATTTGGTTATCATTAATAAAATTATTGATTTTTCGTTCTAAAGAACTTCCAGTCATTCCAGTTAAAATTTTAGTGTTCATATTTTTAACTCCTTAAATTTTTTAAATAATAATTTTGCTTTTCGAAATTCCAAATTGCTGTAATCGAATGTGCTTTTTCTTCTTCGTCTGTCGTTTTATCTTCATCACTTGTATTAATCAAATTACCATCTTCGGCATCGTCTAAGTTTAAAATTTTATGCTTTTCTTTAAGTAATCCACCATAACTTAACATACGTTTTCGATACAAACCTTTTCTAGATCACTTAAAATTTCTTGATTTTTTTCGTCGTCATCAGTTAAAAAGTCAGATGATTTAACGGAATATTTTGATGTCTCTTTGATTGTTATAAAATCATTTGAATTATTGATTAAAGATATTATATTGTTTCATGTTTTTACGGCGCATATAAAGGGCATGTGTTTCTTCAAGTTCAGCTTTAATGGATTGCATTAAATAACCTTGCATAGCTTCAACGGTTTCATTCTTTTGTAGCAACATCGCTTTAAAACGTTTCAATACACTTACAATTTCAAACTCAACATCTTCTAAACGATAATAAGTATCATGTGAAGTATTAAATGACTTTTTCCCTTTGAGTAATACGCTTTTAATAATCCGAATTTCTCTAATTTCAAATTTACTTAAATAGTCTTGAAGTTGTTGTGGCAATTCTTCGAGTACTTGGAACTTAAGGGCGTCATTATTAAATTCAGTTTTTTGATGATTTGTATGATTCGAATGATGATTATTATTTATTAAAGTATTAGATATAATATCATTCATATCATACGTATCATTATCCTCATTTTCTATATAATTAGTATTATTTAACTCAGTATCATTAGACTGTGAATTTGGAAGTTCTTGACCACTTAAATTCACAGTTCTAGAACTTCCAGATTCATTGTTCTGGAACTGTGAATTTGGAAGTTCCTTGGTAAGACTTGCTTCAATATCATAATTTGGTTTTAATAAATATAATCTATTTGGTTTATTAAGGCCAACACGCTCTTGAGTTAATAAATTAAAATTTACTAACTCTTTTTTCAATTTTATGATTTTTTGTTCTCCATAACCTAAGTACTCGCACAAATGTTTATTACTGAAAATAAAGTAAATGTTATTATTTCTATCTACCCATTCATTTTGGATGGATAATTCGAAACGATCTTTTAATAATGCATACATAATTTTGGCTTCTGCTGACATTTTCTTAAAATATGCATCTTCGAACAAATATTTAGGCAGTTGGTAAAATCTTTCAGTTTTTACTTGTGATAAATTGTATTTCTCAAAATTGGGCATAATAAAAACCTCATTTCCACTTTTTGGATAGAGGTAATAAAACAATTTTTACGTAGGTTATATGTTTTGTACTTGCACTTATATGATTAGATATATATAATACAAGTATCAAAAAATTATATAAACAGACGAATGCGAATCGTTTTATTACCGAGAGTCGATGCTACGCCAATAGTATCGACTCTTTTAATATTCACAAAGTAATATTAACACTTTTAAGATTGTATATAAAGCTTTTTAAGTTTAGTTGAAAGAACATTGTAACTTTAAAATGATAAAAATTCACTAATTTAGCACCTAATTAGCCACCTATAGAAGGTTTTAACGGCTAATTAGGTGCTAAATTAGTGAAATAGGTAGTAAATTTAGATATCGAAAGATGAAAAAATATTTGTTAGGTGGTAAAATTTAGGTACCAATTTATGTACCTAAGGATGAATGTTATGAAAACTATTAAAATGGTTGCTGATGAATTGAATGTAACTAAACAAACTATTGTTAATAATGCTAAAAACTTAAATATATCTTTTAAAAAAGAAAATGGAATTAATTATATTAATGATAATGATTGTTTAAAAATTATAGAAAAGATCACTAAGAAAGAAAGGACAATGCAAAATAAAGAATCAATAAAAAAAGAAAGATTTAATGAAAATACTGCAGAGTTTGAAAAGCATATATACAATAATTCAAATAGTTTTGAGTCATTAAAAACAAAAGTAAATGAATTAGAAAAGCAAATAGAAATCTTTGAAACTAGAGCTAAAAATGATGAAAAATATATTGAGAATTTAACTAAACAACTAGATCAACAAAATAGCAATGTTAATACATTAAATAAACTGTTGGAGAATCAACAAATATTAGCTTTAGAAAGTAATAAAAAGATTCAAAAACTAGAAAACCAATTAGAAGAAGAAAGACAGCTTAATTACTCTTTTGATACAGCGACTAATGATAGACAAAGCATTAATCCGCAAGAAGCAACTTTTACTGAAGAATATCAAAATAGCAACCAGCAACAAAAGAAAATACAACCAATAGAAGCAGAATTAAATCATAAGGGCATAACTAAAGCGAAAAAGGATGACAGTGCAAACGAAGACGTATTAAAGAGAGATGATAAACTATCTGAAGAAATAGAGAGTGGACCTGAGGACAGGGAAGTAGAAACACCTAAAAAGGGGTTTTGGAGTCGTTTGTTTGGTAGCTAAAATAATTAATTAGGCACTAAAAGTTTATAACTTTTAGTGCCTTTTATATAGTGAGAACTTCTGGTAATCAAAGTTATGTCCAGTTTGTAATTGGAGACGTTCTATGAAAAATAGTTATCAATCCCAAAAAGTGATTGAAGAAGTGTTTAAAGAAAAGCCGAATTCTCGTTGGTTGTTTCTTACATTATCAATACGAAATGCAATAGGTGGAGATACGTTAGAACAAAATTTAACACATTTAACTGAGTCGTTTAGAAGATTATTTAAATATAAAAAAATCAGTAAAAATTTAATTGGCTTTATGCATTCAACTGAAGTAACAGTTAATAAAAATGACGGTAGTTATAATCAACATATGCACGTTTTGTTGTGTGTTGAAAATGCGTATTTTAGAAAGAAAAAATATATTACACAAACAGAATTGGTTGATTTATGGCAACAAGCATTAAAAGTAAATTATCGACCTGTCGTAAATATTAAAGCGATCAAACCAAAAAGGAGATAAAGATATTGCGTCTGCTATCAAGGAGACATCAAAATATTCCGTTAAATCATCTGACTTTTTAACTGATAGCGATGAAAAAAATCAAGAAATTATCAGTGATCTAGAAAAAGGTTTGTATCGAAAACGTATGTTAAGTTATGGTAGATTGCTTAAACAAAAGCATAAAATTTTAAATTTAGATAATGTTGAAGATGGTAATTTAATTAATACAAGTGACGAAGATAAAACAACAGACGAAGAGGAAAAAGCACATTCAATTACAGCAATTTGGAATTTCGAAAAGCAAAATTATTATTTAAGACATTAGTGATGACTGATGTCTTTTTTATTGATTTTTTTGTAAAAAAGTACTGTCTTATTTTTGTGACAAATGCTGTATGTAGTGTCTCAAAACTGTGACAACCGCAATATATTGTGTCACAAAAGCGTGACACTACAGCTTTTTATGATATCACTTTAAAATTACTTAAAACCCTTAGAATGTCTGGCTTTGCCAGACCTATCATTTTTGAATGATAGCAAATTCTCCTTATGCTCTTACAGAGTTCTTAGAGATAAATTAAAAATTCTCGATTTTTGATAAAAAACGCTCTGCAGGAATTTAGAAAAACACGGGAAAGTTTTAAAGGATTTTATGCTAATTTTTAATTTGCATGTAAATGGACAGTGTTACAAAATAGTCATTGTTTTTGCTGAAATTTTTGTTTGTGAAATTAGCATATATGTATTTGGCTCATATTTTCGTTTTAAAAGCGTATATAAGTTTTGGATAGAAAAAATATATGATTTACCCCTAAACCTTTAAAATGCCCCTTAAAATTCAAAATAAGGGCATTTAACATTGTAATAAGGATTGCTATTTTTTATAAAAGGAGAGATATCATGAAGATTAAAACTTTCGATACTTTTACTCATCGTCAATAAAGCAATTGGAATAAATTTTTAATAATTTGACTGCTTATTCTTCTAAAAAAATTGATATGATTATTTAAACTAATTTAAAGGAGGATTATTGATTTGATTGCTTGTATTTCTTTAGGAATATCTATTTTTGCTTTAGGTATTTCAATATATACTGTGTTTTATCAGAGAAAAAAAGATAATAATCTTTTAAGACCTCAACTTTTTTTAGAATCTCAAAATAAGCAAACTGTAGATTACATAGGTATTAATTTAGATATTGGAGGTTACGAAAAGCTACAGGAATATGATGTTTTATTAACATTTATTAATACAACGCAAGTAAGAATTATAGATTTGTCTGTATCTATTGATGTGAGGAAAAATGATACTTTTGATTATTTATTAAGTAAAGCATTAGAAGAAAAAGAAAACAATTTTGATATAGAAAAAGATATGTTTGGTAATGATACTTATGGTTGGGATAAAGTTTTTGGTTTGGAAGAAACGACAAAAGAAAAAATATCAGTTCTTGATGGCGGAGATTCATTCGAATTGAGATTACCAAGTATTTTTTCAGCTTTATTATTAGGTGCCATGTATTTAAATAGAAATGACTTTACAGAATCTAACTTTACAATAGATTTTGATGTAAAAATTTTATATAATCATGATTTTGCTAATAAAGGTAAATATGTTTGTGTAAATAAGACTGTTTCAGTAAATATCACTTATGAAAGAGCGATTCAAGGACCATGGGTTGTTTATGATTCTATTATTTTTGATAAATTGTGAATAATGATAAAGCGTTTTTTGGAACGAGTGAAACGAGTTTCTTCTTGTCTTGATACTATATAGAAATAACAAGCTATTATAAATAGTATAACGCTATAAAAAGGGAATGCGTCTACGAAGATAAACATAAATATGTTTGATTTTAAAGTGATCGTAATAAATGATTTGTATAAAATCATATTTAGAAAATGTAATCCAATCTTGTTTATTAACCAAATTAAAATGAGATATAAGTTGGGAAAATTGATAAATACATGTTCTATTTTCATCAGGTAGGTAACAATATTTTATGGTTTTATTTTGAACACTTCTTTTGTTATAGATACATCTTAAATATAGTGTAAAAATTAGTGCTTTTAACATTTGATTTGATAATTTTTTCTTACATGGTATGAAAAAATTATATGTATATTATGAGCGTTTTAGTAAAAACGTGAAAATCAGTAAAAATCTTGTAAGAGCATAAGGGGAATTTGTACCCATTTGAAAATGGGTGATCTGGCGAAGCCAGATATTTCAAGGGATCTAGTATTTTTTGATGTGGGGGCCAAAATTTTGTTAGTGTCACAAAAGTGTGACACCTTTTTAATGAGAAAAGTTGGGTTATTTTGGCTAACAAAGAACTGAAAATTAGAAATGTAGATTGTGAATTGCTAGATTGATTAAGAGGATTAGCTAAAGAGAAAAACATATCGAGAAATGAATTAATATCAGAAACATTAGAACAGCTATATCCACTGGAAAGTTGTCAAAAATCATATGCAGAACAATCATATCAGCAAGCGCAAAATACAAAAAATTTAAAAGCAGTTGCGAGTAAACAAGACAAAATTTTAGCGTTACTTGAATCAGTAGATTATTAAACATGATAACAACAGTTAAAAAAGTTTGAGCTATTTTATAGTTAAAATGTATTGAAATTCAAAACATTCATGCGTGGAATAAATAACAAAGATATATCCATTTTAACGCCAAAAGGAAACTTGATTGAGGATATAAATAAAGGTATAAAAGATAAGGATTAACAATTTATTTATATCATAATGAGGTGTGAAAATTGAGTTTAAAGGACATAGAATTTTGGATGAGTTTATACGATATTCTTAAAGATGTGTGGTTTTTAATTTTAATTCCTATTGTTATTAGTATTGTAAAACTATTGAATAAAAATGACTTATATCAGACTCGAAATGTTGAGAAAATAAAGATGGTATTAAAAAATACGCGGTTATTTATTTTGATTACTATTGGAGCACTGATATATTTGGTGTCGATGATATTTTTTTCATTGAGTGCCTATCCTAAAGACGAAGTTATGGAATATATATCTAAATGGGATAACATTGGTTCATTCACCATTTTAATCATTATGTATGCCATGTTGTTTCCAATAGTTACAATTCCTTTTCTTGGAGAACGTAGAAATAAGCGATTCTTTTTAGAAAAGAATAATAACGAGGTTATAGAAAGAGAAATCATTGACCGTGTCTATATCAACGGAAAAGATAAATTAATTTTAAAAGATGGCGAAGGTATTCAAACTGAAAAGAATGTTACAGATATAGATAATTTAACATTTAAAATACAAGATAAAAAATCATGGATAGCAATGGAAGATATACAAAAAATCTTTTTAAAATTTCAAGACAGAAGCAAAAAAAAGAGAATCTCCATTTTTATTTTTATATGTAGTATTCCAACAGTTTATTTAGCTTGGAATTTACCGAGCATAATTGATATGTTTACTAAATTACAAAAATGGACAGATATATTTATGTATATCAGTTTTTTTACTTTGCCATTGATACTGATCATAGAATTATATTACGTTGTCTACATTGTTTATAAAAGTTTATTTAAAAAGGTCTAATTTTGATAATTGAAAAATAGTCGTGTAAGTTACACAAGTGTAATTAACACAAGTATAATTTACACTTGTGTATAAAGCATATATGAGATGTAAGTTATTTAAACATTATGATGAGTTACATAAAGTTATATTCAGAGAAAATAAAGGAACAGTAGTAAAACTCAAAAAGGTTTATCAACAAGAGATACCTTAATAAGCGGATCAATTCTACTAATGGTAATAGTAGTTTGGTGGGATTGGGATGTTTTAATTAAGTATTTTTCAGATTCTTTATTACTGTCTAGATCTCTTACTCTATAAATACCTAATTTATTTTTGAAAAGACTTTATACTGAACTAGGGATAAATTGAACAGGTGATTTTATAATTAAGATGGTGATGCCATATACTTTTTTATGTATAACTACAAAGAATTGGAGAGAATGGTTTTCATAATTTAACTTATCGGAAGTTATCTGTAACTCAATTATTAGAAATGATATAATACAAAGGTCGTCGTTTACTTCTGTGCTGTATTTAGCATGGAAGGAGGTGACATCATGTTCAGTACACTATTTGTAACTATTATAGCTCCTATCGTAGTAGGAGTTATACTCACATTATTTTCTCATTGGCTGAATAATCGTGAGAAGTAATTTAGCGACGACATATAGTTAATACACCAAAAGAGCCCGATAACTATTCGCAGTAGTTATCGGGCTCGGTGTTTATCATGCTAGTACACTATTTGTTGGCTAAATTATAACACTAGTTAGTGGAGAAATGCAAAAAACAATCTTTCAATAGTATTAAAAAGAAGGAACAAAAGTTGTAATATGTATAATGCTAGAAAAGTTTTTAATTTTTCAAATTTACATGAGGATAACCAATCTCCCAATTCTTATTATTAAAGCGATTGTCTATATATTTATATTGATAACGGGTAAACTCTTTATTTGATATAATAAAATAATTTGCTGTATTAATTGTTGCTTCATTTACATATCTTGTTTTATTTTTTTTTAATATTACTCTTAAATCGTTAGATGAGTTAATTTTATCTTCTTGAAATTCTATAAGAATATTTGGAGTAATTGGAAGCATTATTTGGTTCCAATTATCAGTAGCGATTACTGGATTATCACTAGTTAATAAATTATCTTCACTTATTGCAATATGAAAATTCATGTTAGATGGTTTTTTCATTCTTTTTAATAAGTTTTCTAGGTTGTTGCCTTGCTTAAAAATTTCATTAAACTTTATTATTGTATTTTTGTGTTTTTGTATTTCATCTAGATCGATAGGTTTTTTTCTAGGTTTATATGTAAACGGATTTTCAATTAAATTCATAAAATTAATTCTTCCGGCGTCAGTACGTAAATATTGTAAATGAATATATTGAAAAATCTTGTTTTGCATATTTACTGAAACATCTAAGTCCTTAGATGTAATATTTTTAATAATATAATCAATAATCTTTTCTATTTCAGATTCATATACCCCTAATTTGTGTTTAGTAGGATTGAATTCGGCAGTTGCAGTGCCAATATGTTCATTACCAACAATTAAATTTCCTCCATCACTACTTTGATACACACTATGTCCTACTTTTACCTTAAATTTAAGTTTATACTCACTAGGGTCAAAGCCTTTATTTTTCAATTCATTTTCAACTGCTTTACTGAAGTCTTTTATTGATATTGTATTTTTACTCAATACATCTTTGAAATTTAATACCTTACCTTCTAAAGTTTTCTCAAAGTGTTCTTGATTAGCGTTTTCCTCTGCATGTACTTCATGAGCAATACTAGAAACGCCTCCTAGAGTTGCAGCGCCTGTAACGCTAGTTAAAACAATACCTGCCATTGCCAATTTTGATAATATACCTAAAGCCATATTTATCCATCTCTAGTCTAAGTTAATTTTTGTTCGCTAAAAGCGCTCACATAATGATGAAATATAATTATTAAGTTAAATAATGTATATTACAATTAAAAATTCATCAACAATATATTAAATGAATATTAAAAGTAAGTAGAAGGCACTTGAGATGGGGCAACGGTTCTGTTGCAAAGTGATATTATATCAAGAATTGGCATTTTCTATGGATTAATTTAGATATGTAATACATTTTTTGTCATCAACAAATGCATTGCATATCGTTTTATTCGACCCAGGTAAACTACTATTATAATTTATTACGTTCGTTACAACTCTCTTTAAGACTATGTTATTGATAGCATCTAAAATCTCCTACACATTTATTAAAAGACGATTAAATAAGCTTGAAAAGAAATTGATGATAGCTTGTATAATTTGTAAAATTCCACCCCATATTTTTATAAGTTTCTGTTTTCTTCAATATTTAGATTATTAGCTCTTTCTTTTGCTTTATCTAGTAAGTCTCCTGAATTTTTTCGATACCGATTAATAAATCTTTAGCATTCTTTGAAATGGCTTTAGTGTCTGATGTTAAAGTATTTGAATTGACTACTTTTCATATAAATAGATGTCAATATGAAGGTGCTCTGTGGATAATGTTTTATTATCACTGTATATTCGTAATTGTTTTTCGGGAAAATCACCCTTAACATCAAATAAATCATAAGAGACTTTAGACCCATCAGAAGAATCAAACTCTATTTTTCCGCGCTGTATTTTTCCTCCGAGAGTATCATTATTATACAATTTTAAATCCTTTTGCAAATAGCGCCTTGCTTGTGCATCTAATTCTTGTACGGTAACATTTTTTTTATCTGTTTGAACTTTATCTAAAGAAACTTCTTTTTGTACACCATTTATCCACAAATTGATTGGTATTTTTTTTCGTTCTTTTAATTTATTACCTTCGTGTGGAGTGACACCTCCATATGTACAAGCAGTCCTATCTATTTCACCACCATAACAATTAATGCTATATCTTATAGCGTAAACATCTACATTTTTAGATTTGAAATGTTGAGCCATTTCTTTTGAATTGAAGTTTATTAATAAATCTTCAAAATTGATAAGGTCAGTAAAAAATTTTTTGTAAAGCAAAGTATTTTCTAAAAATTGATCTCCTGTACTTTTATTTTCTCCTATTATTGGATTTTTATCTGCATAAGAATGTTTCATATTATTTAGCGCGGTACTACTTAATTCAGATTTTTTATGCAATTCTTTCTCTTTTACTGAATCAATGTTTTCATTGGCTTTAACGTTTAAAGGAGATATTACCAAACTAGTAAAAAAGAGTAATGCAATAAGAATGTTAAATTTTTTCATATTCCACCTTTTTTCAATAAATTTGAGCACCTTTAAATGATTCTTTTATAGAGTACTTTAATCTTTCGGATATATATTATTGTTACACCGATTATGTAGACAATACATTCAGAGTTTTGATTACTAATTAAGACTAAACTCATAATTGTTAATACAACCATCAGCATTTCGAAATAAGACATGCTAGTCCTTCCTAGAAGTACCAACTATAAACATAGGAATCCCTTTTTTCAAGAGACTAGCCGCAATCTATCCAACTTGCTCACTTTCATTATATCAATATATTTGATCCATTTCATACACTCCAACAAATATTATCTTTAATAATTTGAGACTTGGTCTAAACAGATCAAGTCTCTCTTAATAATTAAAACATTTTATCGAAGAAACCATCATTAATAAAATTTTAAATATACTTTATATTTATTTAAATATTTTTTAAATAAATATTTTAATAATTATTAATTCGTAGTAATTTTATTTTAATATAAAAAACTATACTATAAATACATCATGATGTATTTATAGTATAGTTGTTAAAAAATAATAAAAGAATGGAGAAGGATAACTATGACTTTTTCTTTATTAACAAAAGTAGCTATGTCTGGATTAATATTAACTGGTGCCATAGGAACAGCCGGATTAGTTAGTGTGCCTGTTGCCAATGTTGAGGCTAAAGCAGCAGAGTTCAATCCCAAAGTAGACAAATTATTAAAATTTGAAGTTTCTAAAAAGTAATCTCTTAAAATATTCTTAATTGTAAGTAATTTGATTAAGTATAATATTTATTTCTATCTTCAATATTTCAACATCCTATTTTTTAAAGTCTTGCATGATAAAAGAATCAGCCAGCATTACTAAATGCAGCTAACTTATATTTAAGGAGTTAACACAATGAAAAAAACAATATTTATACTGATTTTCTCCCTGACGTTAACACTACTAATAACCCCTTTAGTTTACAGCGATAGCAAAAATGAAACAATTAAAGAAAAGAATTTGCACAAAAAATCAGAGTTAAGTAGTATTACTTTAAATAACCTCAGACATATATACTTCTTTAACGAAAAGGGTATCTCTGAAAAGATAATGACAGAAGATCAATTTTTAGATTACACACTATTATTTAAAAGTTTTTTCATAAGTCATTCACAGTATAACGACTTATTGGTACAATTCGATTCAAAAGAAACAGTTAATAAGTTTAAAGGCAAACAAGTAGATCTATACGGATCTTATTATGGTTTTCAATGTTCTGGTGGTAAACCAAATAAAACAGCATGTATGTATGGTGGAGTAACACTGCATGAAAACAATCAACTTTATGATACTAAAAAAATACCTATTAATTTATGGATTGATAGCATCAGAACTGTTGTTCCGCTAGATATAGTTAAAACAAATAAGAAAAAAGTAACCATTCAAGAACTAGATCTTCAGGCAAGATATTATTTACATAAACAATATAATTTATACAACCCTAGTACCTTTGATGGTAAAATTCAGAAAGGACTAATCGTGTTTCATACCTCAAAAGAACCGTTGGTTAGTTATGATTTATTTAATGTTATAGGTCAATATCCAGACAAATTATTAAAAATATACCAAGATAATAAAATCATAGAATCTGAAAACATGCATATCGATATATATTTATATACAAGCCTAATTGTATTAATAAGTCTACCTTTGGTTCTGTAGACTTATTAAAAATAAGAGCAGAACCTACTATAAAAAAATCATATACGTAGTACATCTATCAAAAGTATCAAAAGTATCAACCGTATGAATCACGTTGTAGTCAGGTGAACTTCTATCTTAACACTCGAAGCATCTATAGTTTTATTATCTCCATAAATATTTACAAATTTATAAGGTATAAAGGGAACCAAATCCTTTTTAGGAAACAAATCGTACCAAAAACTATCTTTATTTTCTTCAATAAATTTGATATAACCCGTCTCATATGCCGACCCATCAAATTCATATAATTTTTTATTGTTAGTCAACCAATTCCTTACTTTATAATCTAGCTCTTGTACCGTAACCGTTTTTTTATTTGTACTAATTGTAAAAGAGAACTGTTGTTTATTATCTACAGTAACTGGAACAATTATATTTTTGGATATACTATCAGCTGTGGAGTGCATTGTAACGCCCCCGTATATGCAAACTCCATCAAAAATAAATTCTTCTCTTGATTCATTCTTAGGTACTAAACATGTATAAAAATAGGGTATTCCAAACACATCTAACCGTTTGTCTTTAAATTTATCAGCTGTTTTTTTATTTATAAATTCACTTTTAACTTCTTTGTATTCTGAATAAGGAATAGGAAAAATCAAATCATGTCCTAAGAATTGTCTAGTATTTTTAACATTTTCTGCTATTACCGCTTTATCCTTATATAAGGATTCAACATTCCCCATAGTACCTTTGTTTTTTTTATAATCACTAACTCTATTCAATTCTCCAGGTCTTGGATCTGGTTTAGCACTTACTGAATGTAAAGAGAAAAATAACAACATAAAAGTAACAGAGAGCAATAAAAGTAAGATTTTATTTAACATGAATACACCTCTTTTTTATTTAATATAACATAAATAAAGATTATAAAATTAGGCAATGTTTAAAATGCTGAAACGTTAACAATTTAAACATATTTTAGCAAAATATCTAAGCTCAAAAAATATACTTCTGAATCGTCTACACTTAATTAGACAAATTCTATGAGAATAGATGTTGTTAATTTAAGAAAGTAGGCGATTCAATCCAATATTCAGAGATGATATAATATACAAGTCGCCTATCTCTCAGTCGTCAACTTAGGCGCAGAGAGGAGGTGCATTACTTTGCTAATCATTTTCGTTCACATCATAGCACCAGTCATCAGTGGCTGTGCTGTTGCGTATTATACTTATTGGCTTAGTAAACGCAACAAATAATTAATAGGCGACTTTATAAGCCAGCATCGAAAAAATCCCCACACTACTGCAATAGTGTGGGGATTGGTGCATTAATTGTTAATCATTTTCGTTATCTAGATTATAACACTGGTTAGTAGAGAAATGCAAAATGATTGAATTAATAGTAAATATATTAATGAATACTCATACTTATACTTTTAAAATAGTTCTTCCTAAATGTTGTCCTTTTAAAAGCTGATCTATCGTTTTATAGAATTCTTCAAATCCAATTTCATTGTATAGAAGTGAATTTCCTATATTCCATTCATTTGCTAACTTACTCCATATATCTTCACGGATATTATGATCAACACATACAGAATCAATGCCAATTAATTTAATACCTCTAAGAATAAACGGTAATATATTAGCGTTAAGTGAATTTCCTGCTACATTTCCACATACAGTAGCAACACCTTGATAATTTAGACGTTTTAAACCGTATAATGTTACATTATTCCCTACTGTATCTAGGAAATAATCAAAAATACCTTTTTTAAGTGGTTTATTATCATCTTCAATTATTATTACTTGTTTTGCACCTAATTTTTTTGCGATTTCTATTTGCTTTTCTTTTCTTACGATAGCAGTGATATTTTCATATCCAATTTTACGTAAAATTTGTATAGCAACACTGCCCACACCACCTGTAGCCCCAGACACTAAAATTTCAGGTTGTGATTTGATATTCATTCCATATTTTTCTAGTTCAAAAATTGATAATGCTGCCGTAAAACCGGCTG
Organism: Staphylococcus sp. EG-SA-2; assembly: GCF_017152085.1. Taxonomy (NCBI): domain Bacteria; kingdom Bacillati; phylum Bacillota; class Bacilli; order Caryophanales; family Staphylococcaceae; genus Staphylococcus; species Staphylococcus sp. EG-SA-2. The sequence goes on along the minus strand of NZ_JACYHC010000906.1, from coordinate 13,741 downwards.
TGCCATATACCATAGACTCTTTAATAGACATTTCTTGGGGAATAGGAACAATCCACTCTCCAGGCACTTGTGCATATTCTGAAAATCCACCTGTATGTGTCACGCCGACATCATAACCAGTAACTAATACATTATCGCCTTCTTTAAACTTATCATTCGAACTTGATTCAACAATACCTGCAAAATCTATACCAGGAATCATAGGATAATCTCTAATTACACCGCCGTTATATTGTAAAGCTAGCATATCCTTATAATTTATTGAAGAGTATACCACTTTTACTAAGACATCACCCTTCGATAAATAAGATTCATCAACGGTTTCTACTTTATAACTAACATTTGATGCACTTTTTCTCACTACTACCGCATTGAACATTTATTAGCCTTCTTTCACAATTGTTTTGTAGAGGTATGTTTTTGTTGCAAAACTATTTTCCTACAAAACTTATCATGATATGATAAGCGAGTCAATACTAATGATTTAAGAGAGGTTTTAGTTGTGGAATTAGATAATTGTATAAATTATTTGTTGAGTACTTCTCAGAATAGAGTGTTTAAACATTTTAAAAGTTTATTAAGTCCCTATAATATTACTCCAGCAGAATATGGTGTTTTGAATTGCTTGATTAATAGTAATTTGAATACACCTAAAGCGATTGGTAATACTTTAAATTTAGAACCTTCAACAATATCTGGAATATTAGATAAGATGTCCAAAAAGGATCTAATAACACGTCAAACTGATAATGAAAATAGAAGAACTGTGCTAATAAACAGTACAAATAAAGCAAAAGACTTATGGCCAACATTAGAAAAGAAAGCCTATCAACTTAATAATAATTACTTCGCTAATTTAACTAATGAAGAAACTGTAGTGTTTAAAAAGATATTACTAAAGATAAATGAAACTACGTTTTAATTTTTACGTTATTAAAACGTTGAAGTGCGAATTATAATCGAGTAAATATAAATGATAGCTTAGCTTAATTATATATTAAAGCCAACTATACTTTTATTCCTGAAAAACCTACTATCCAAATTTTTAAGATACTTTAGCCTCTATAATAAAAATATCGTAGGCGTATTCCTAATAAAAAAGTATTAGAAATTAAATTCCAATAACGATCGTCGTTATTGAGAAAAAATATAGAAAAAAAGAGAGAGCGTATTTGCTCTCTCTTTTTCCTGTCTTATTATTAAAATCTCATAATACATGATTAACATATATTTTGGGACGCTGTGAGAAACGCTCATTTGCAATGACAATCCATTTACCAACATAATCCCTTATCATTTTTAATTCTATAAACTGTCTGTCTTGTAATATTAACTTCTTTCGCAATCTTACTAATTGCTTGTCCTTCTTCTAACATTTCGACAACTCGATGATAGATAACACGTTTTTGAGGATCTTTCGCATTCGGTGAATAGAGTAAAGGACGTCCTTTATATACACCTTTATCTTTTGCGACTTGAATACCTTGAGCTTGTCGACGTTTACTTTCATTTCTCTCTTGTTCTGAAACCATTGCTAAGATTTGAATGATTAAATCTTTCATAAATTTATCCAGTAAATGATTACCAATCACTTCATTCATCATAGGTAGACTTGTAATCATTAACTGTACATCTTTTTCTTTTAAATAGTTCACAGTTTCAATAATTTCATCATAGTTACGTCCTAAACGGTCAATAGACTCCACAACGAATCGATCTCCCATTCTTACAAAATTAAGAACTTCTTGAAGTACCGGTCTATTTTCAATAGATTTCCCAGACTGTTTTTCTGTAAATATTTTTTCAGCACCAAACGTTTTTAAATTTTCTAGTTGTCTTTCTAAATTTTGATCTATCGAAGATACTCTCGCATAACCTATAATCACTTATTTTCACTCCATAATTAATATACACCCTAATCATACATTTTAATTGTTATAATTTCAACAATTCTTTTTGTATGGTTAGGGTGTATCCTGTCTAATTTTTATCTTTCTTAAAATTTAGTAATATTATTTATCTTTATTTTCTTGGTTATTTAACTTATTGAGATAACGATAGATTGTTGTACGTGAAACTTTCCATTGCTCTGCAATAGTTTTAATTGGTGTTCCATTATCATAAAGTGTTTTGAGTAATTTTAAATCTTGTTTATTTAATTTTTCGGGTCGACCTCCATAGCGTCCTCTAGCACGAGCTGCAATTCGTCCCGCTGAAGAACGTTCTAAAATTAAATTACGTTCAAACTCTGCAAATGCTGCGAATAAATGAAATAACAATTGTCCTGTAGAACTTGATTTATCCATTGTTATATTTTCTTCTAAACTATGAAAACTCACGCCTCGATTATTAAGTTCATTAACTAATATGATTAAATCTTCCATGTTACGTCCTAGTCTATCTAGTCTCCAAACAACAATCGTATCTCCTGACCTCGCAAATTCAATGGCTTTATCTAAACCAGGTCGCTTACTTTTTGAACCACTCATATGATCATTAAATATCTTTTCACAACCATATTGATTTAACTGATCTTCCTGTAAATCCAAGTTCTGTAATCCAGTTGAAACTCTTGCATAACCTATTTTCAAGATACAAACCTCCTATATACATTTTCATTGTATCATAACTTAATTCTAACCATATTTATGAACATAGATTTTCTGTTGGGTTATTGAACACTAAAATATGTATAATAGATATATATCTAGATATAAAAAGAGAGTGTCCAGAAAATAACCATTTTCTGGACACTCTCATATTTAATAATATATTTTAAATGTTATTAACAAAACTAATTTAATAAGAGTCAAGCATAGTTTACATATGTATTATGTTTGAAACATATCTCTAATTACTTTTTACTAATATCATTTAAAATGTCTCGCAATTCTTCAATTTCTTTGTTATTTAATTCTTCATTTTTCGCAAAATTCAGCACTAAACTTTTCATGTCCCCTCCATACAGTTTATTAAGAAAGGTTTTAGCAGTTTTCATTTTAATATCGTCTTCTTTAATATTTGATGAGTAAAAATAAATATTCTCTGATTTGTATCGTTTTATAATCTCTTTTTTATATAGTCTTGTGATTAATGTTCTAATCGTTTTATCGCTAACTTCTTTATATTTTTGAATTTCAACTACAATTTCATTAGCTGATACTGATTTTTTATCCCATATTATATTCATAACATCCCATTCAGCCATAGATATTTCAACTTGCTTATTGGCCATTTAAAACACCCATTTCTTTTAATATTTTTTCACTGATTAATTCAGCATTTTTCCCAGACGGCTTTCCATCTGATAAATGTGTAGCAAAATAATACTTATCATGATTTGTAATTACGTAACCTACAAACCACCCATTATTATACTTCCCGTTTACTATACCTGTACCTGTTTTCCCATACAGTTCATACTTTTCATTTTTCTTAATCAATAATGAAGAAGATAATTGATTCTTTGCTTTTTTACTAAAATGGTTATTTTGTTCCATCATATTTTTAAAAACTATTACTTGTTCAAGATTAGATATTTTCAAACTATCTTCCATCCAATAGCTTTTATAACTTCCCAAGTTTTCATTACCATAATTTAATTGCTTGAGTTGAGCCGCAGTATAGTTCTTTGGTATTTGATTACTAATACGTTCGAAGTACCAATTAACTGAATTTTGCATTGCTGTATTTAAATCTTGTTCCTTATTCCAAGACTCGAAAGGATAATGTTTATGATTCCATGACATACGTGAATTTTTATCACTTATGATATGATGGTCAAGTCCAAACATCGCTAAATAAATTTTATAAGTTGAATCAGGAGAATATCTTTTTCTACTTTCTTTTTCATTATAAATATAGTATTTGTCTTTCTTCATGCTGTACATGACGAAAGATCCACTATTTGAACCAAAATTTTTACTTTCATCTAAAATTTGGTGATCGTTCTGTAAGGGCTTTTTATAATTATAATCAGTTATGGATTGCCCCATCAAAAACTGGCTTTGAATTACCATGAGCAAAAAAGTAAAAATACAAATAAAAATTGGAATTAATTTGGACTGTTTTTTCAAATTGGCTTCTTTTATATTAATTAATCTTCTTTTGAGTAATGACTTTTTACCATTAAATGAATGGCTTAATATATTTTTATTAAAAAATGGAATATTTAATACGGAGTCCATAATAGATTCCGCATAAGTTTTAAATTCATTTTTGTTAATATTATTAAGAACAAATCTATCGGCTTCTACTTCATTGTCATGAATTATCTTTCTTTTTACAATATGTATTAATGGATTGTAACTCATAACAATAGAGAAGATATTAAAGATAATTAAATGTAAAGTATCTCTATTTTTAGCATGAGCATATTCATGCAGTATTATATATTTTAGTCTTTTATCAATTACACTTTTAAAATATGAACTAGGAATCAAAATAATATATTTCCCATACCAAAAAGTTATTGGAGATTGAATAGTCTCTGCTTTTCGAATCACAATATTTTTTTTATATTGATGGTTGAAAAGTATCGTATCTATTTTATTTTTTTCATTTTCGTTTAGATAAAGTGACTGTTTCTTTAAATATTTAAGATATAATAATGATTTCAAAAATTTAAAACTTAAAATAATAACTAAAACTATCCAAACAACTGTGCAGATATTATCAATTGAATCCCAATTAAACTTATGGATATCTGTTGTGAACTCTTGAACAGGTTTGGTGGTATTTATGTTATGGTTCAAGTCGTGTGACTTACTTTCAACTGTGGGCGCTTGATTATTCACATTATTCAATTTTATAAAAGAGAATTTAATTGGGATAAAAGGAATTAATCCAGCAAGCACAGTTAGATACCAAACTTTATAATTTAAACTATAATTAAAATAGCGTTTTAATATGTACTTAAAAAATACTAACAATAGAAATATAAAACAAAAGCTTACTACGCTCGTTATTAGTAATTTAGCCATTTTGACACCTTCTTTCAAATATTTATAATAAACAATTGACACCGATATTACAATTGTAATATTATTTATTTATAAAAATTACAATTGTAATATTGGAGGGTTTATTTTGAAAAAGTTAATATTTTTAATTGCAATTGCTTTAGTTTTAAGTGCATGTAATTCAAACAGTCCACATGCCAAAAAGTTAAATGATTTAGAAAAAAAATATAATGCTCATATTGGTGTTTATGCTTTAGATACTAAAAGTGGTAAGGAAGTAAAATTTAATTCAGATAAGAGATTTGCCTATGCTTCGACTTCAAAAGCGATAAATAGTGCTATTTTGTTAGAACAAATACCTTATAATAAGTTAAATAAAAAAATACATATTAACAAAGATGATATAGTTGCTTATTCTCCTATTTTAGAAAAATATGTAGGAAAAGATATCACTTTAAAAGAACTTATTGAGGCTTCAATGACATATAGTGATAATACAGCAAACAATAAAATTATAAAAGAAATCGGTGGGATCAAAAAAGTTAAACAACGTCTAAAAGAACTAGGAGATAAAGTAACAAATCCAGTTAGATATGAGATAGAATTAAATTACTATTCACCAAAGAGCAAAAAAGATACTTCAACACCTGCTGCTTTCGGTAAGACTTTAAATAAACTTATCGCAAATGGAAAATTAAGCAAAGAAAACAAAAAATTCTTACTTGATTTAATGTTAAATAATAAAAGCGGAGATACTTTAATTAAAGATGGTGTTTCAAAAGACTGTAAGGTGGCTGATAAAAGTGGTCAAGCAATAACATATGCTTCTAGAAATGATGTTGCTTTTGTTTATCCTAAGGGCCAATCTGAACCTATTGTTTTAGTCATTTTTACGAATAAAGACAATAAAAGTGATAAGCCAAATGATAAGTTGATAAGTGAAACCGCCAAGAGTGTAATGAAGGAATTTTAATATTCTAAATGCATAATAAATACTGATATCATCTTATAGTTTGTATTATCGTTGACATCTATAATTTTGATATCAAAAACTGATTTTCCCTCTATTATTTTCGAGATTTATTTTCTTAATTCTCTTTAACAAACTAGAAATATTGTATATACAAAAAATCATAAATAATAGATGAATAGTTTAATTCTAGGTATTCATCAATCGAAAAAGTAACGTATCTTATTTAAAGTGCGTTGCTTTTTTCTCATTTATAAGGTTAAATAATTCTCATATATCAAGCAAAGTGACAAACAACTTATTTTGTGTGATTAGGGTGTACTTAAATAACACAAAAGTAGGTTTAATATAATTAATTATATTAAATTTACATAATTTAAATCTATGAGTGGTACTTTTTCTTCTAATAATTCACTAAAAAATTCATCCACATTATCTTTTGAATTAATATAATTCCAGTTTAAATCGCTCTTATATCCTTTCTGATTTGAACCATATTTTTGACTCATGCAATAACTATTAATTTCTTTTTTTGAAATCACATTTTCTTTTATTAAATAGTAAATAAAGTATCTGAAATACCATAAATTTTGGGACATTACACCTACTGTTGCAGGATAATCATCCTTAGAATTTTTAAATAGATTATCAATTTTTTTTAATAAATTTTCTATTTTCCAAGACTTTCTTAGATATATTATTGTCAATAACGATAGAGATAAGTTATCTGTATTTTCATTTAGCAAACTCAAAACATCATTTTTTAAAAGAATATCTACATCATATTCAACAATATAAACAAGAATTTGGTATGCTTCTTGATGATAATTATTTTTATTATAAAATACTAACAATTTTCTAATTTCTTCGTTTCTATTTTTAAAATACTGTTTAACTTGTTTTGAGACTATTTTTTTATCGTCCATTTTAATAGTCAAATAGTTTAATAAAGATAGGCATCTATTTGTTAATTTAGAGTCTTTTAGTGATAAATCTAATATGAATTGCAAGATATTGAATTTAGTAATATTATTCCTATATCCAAATATCTTACTTATTTGATGTTTATTTATTTTTTTCTTCTTTAAAGTATTTTCTATTACTGGGAAAATACTTTTTATTGCCCCTTTATTTCCTTTTCTTTCTTCATCTATACATAAATCAATAAAGTTCTTAATACCTATAATCCAAGTTTCATCTTTACTATTTGAGGAATAATTTTTGAAATAATTAAATATAAAGTCTTTGTTTTGTGGATGTATATATGGAAAATCATTTACTTCAGTTTTCTTGTCATTAATTTTTAATTCATATTTCATACATAGTTTGTTAAAATCTCTGTAAAATTTATCTTTCTCTTCTTCAAAATTAAATGAGAATGATATGTCATCCACATATCTCGCATATCTATACCCTTTATTTTCCATTTCAGAATCAATATAACACATATATAATTCACTAATAATACGACTTAATATGTTGCCAGTAGGTATTCCATGAGTTTGATTATATTGACAGGATGTAATTAATTTATCTAATTGATTTGAAAAACCTTTCTTTCTTTTTTAGCATTCTTCTTTCCCATTATTACCCAAGGTATGCTATGTGTATAAAGAGAATGATAAAAATTAGATAAATCAACGTTTAATATATGATTACCACCGTAAAGTAAAGTCTTTTTTAAATTGTCAGTAAATTTAAAATCAAAATCTGGAAGTGAAAAAAATTTAGATGTTGAAAATTTATTGGTTAGAAAAACTTCTTTAAATTCTTTTTTATTTTCTTGCATGAAAAACATCAAATTTAAATAGCTATAAATATTAGGAATCTTATATTCTCTTCTTGATGTATTATTTTTCGGAATAGTAAATATTATTGGTTCAGTACTACGTATGTTTCTATCATTAAAAAATTTTTTAATGTAAAATGATTATAAGTAATATATTCAGCTAATTTACTCATATTAAATATTTTCAAATAAAATGCATCTGATTTACCGTAGCTGTTTAATTCTGTTAAATCTTGATTATTTTTAGGAGTAATATCAAAATAACCATAATTAATTAAAAAATTAGTACTAAATAAATCATCGTACAATCTTTCCATTCTTTTTTTACTCTTCATAGCCTTTCTCCTACCTTTGCATTTCTCTACTAACCAGTGTTATAATTTATATAACGAAAATGATTAACAATTAATGCACCTCCTCTCTTCGTCGATTGACGCCTGAGAGATAGGCGACTCTATTATTATACCATCTGTGAATATACAAGCATATCTACTTCCGATAAGTCGTCTTATGTTATATAACTTCGTTTTTTATAGTATCAAGACAAAAGAAGAAACGCAGTTCAAAATCATCACCTAAATTCATTAATCTAAAGAAAAAACGGTGTAATAAATAGTGAATATTATAGTCTATTAAAGAATAGATTTAAAAACACTCTAAAAGGTGCATTAAAGATTTGTAAAACTTTAATATATCTTTTTTAGGTGAAAACTTATGATAATTGTAGGTTCTCTCATTATCTATGATTATTAATTTTAACTGTATCTAGAAAATCATCACCCCAATCACAAATTGAAAATACTACTTTATCAAGATAAGAAAAAAAAACTTGCCCTAAGATTTTATAAAATCTTAGGGCAAGTCAGCTCAATATCTAAATAACTAAAAATACAATATAAGTTAAAGTTTTCGCATCACTTCTTGGTATACCTGCTTTAACAAAAGCATTTTCAACAGCTGATTTCGTAGACTTATCTAACCTATCAATTGCATTAGACATCTTTCTTGAATATTTTTTTACTAGAACAGCATGTTTTCTACTTAATGGTTTAATGATCCAAGATATAGCAGTTCCACCATGTCTCAAAGAAGGTGATAGAGCCTTAATAGCTTTTAAAGTTGCACCGATAGGACCTCTAGGAGTAGGCTTATTTGAGTTTAAAGTCATAGAATTATTAGCAAATACTGAAGAATTTAAAGCACCTTCTTGTTTTGCTAGTAAAACATCATTATCAAAATTAGGATTAAAAGCTCTTTGCTCATCTAGAAACATTTTAAATCCTTCATCATCTCTAGATAAAACTTCCCAAATATATTCTTGTCCTTCTAACAATTCATTGAATTCTACATTATCATTTTCTACTGTTTTAACAACTTCCTTATTTTCTGCAGCATGAACTACAGGTTCAAAACTAGAAAATAATAATGCAGTAGATGTTAGTACCAAAGTATTTTTAATAAAAAAACTTTTTAAATTCTTCATATGACTTTTATCCTCCAATTATAAATGTTAAAATTTTTTATTATTAAATATTATATACATAAAAGGAATTAAATTCATTATGAAAAAAGTAAACAAAGAGTACTTATTGAACTTTATAATTGTAACGTTCTTACTCGGAATAATAATCATACCTATATCCGTATTAGTATTCTCAATACCATTTTTTAGCATAATAGGTTTCCAATCATTAGCAGATAATTTAAATATAAGTTCTTTAATAACAATAAATTGGTATTCAAATAATATGTTTTATAACATTGGCTATATTGCATTATTCTTTATAGTAACTTATCTAATATTTATTTTTCTTGAACTTTTTATAATATTTTTACATATAAAATACAAAAAGAAATTTAATAATATTATCTTATTCATATTCTTTATAACTGCTAATATGATCGTATTAAACTTAATAATTTTGAAGATTTTCTACAACATTCATATAAATTTATATTTTCAAATTTTCATTTATTCTTTATGCTTCTATCTTTTATTTACTCATAAAGAGATTTACAAAATATTTGAAGAAAATAAAAGTAAAAAATAAAAAAAATAAAAAAATTAATCTCTCAAAAAGTTTTCTCGGCATAAAAGTACCTCTAACTTTTATACATAAAGTCATGAGCATAAGGGAAAGTGCCACCACTTTTATATTTTGGCAGACCCATAACGTGGTGAACTCGGCAGTGCCGAGTTATTTTTCCTAGAAAAAAAGTGACATCACTTTTTTAACTCATATGTATAAAAACCATAACGTTATGTATACATACGGGTTACGTATACATATACTTTATGTATATAAAACATACACAAAAGACATGCATCATACACATCAATTTTTTTAAAAATACATGTCTTTTTGATATATATTTTTTTTTGCGTTTTAAGAGGTCATTTAGAGCATTCTCTAATTTTGAGTACAAAAATACGTAATATAAAAAAATCGTCCTTTTAAAACCTTTTTAGGACATTTTAAACACATTTTTATGATTTGGATCAATGTAGAATAAATGTCATAAACGTATAGAAAAAATACGTCGTCATTTCTAAGTACAGATAAATTTCTGATGCAGTACTAAATTATGGGGAAAACTACCTGTAAAAAATAAAAAGATTACTATATTTTAATTTTATTTTTTCTGTTCGTTTTTTCGACACCAGGACGGGCGATTTTTACGTACTGCCCATTTACATGCAAATTTAAAAATTAGCAATAAATCGTTCCGAATTTGCATTTTAAATGGGCAGTGTTAAAAAATTAGTCACTGGTTTTGCTGAAATTTTTGTTTGTGAAATTACCATATATTTATTTGGCTCATATTTGCGTTTTAAGAGCTTGTATAGATTTTTAAGTAGAAAACTATAAGATTTACCTCTAAATCTTTAAAATACCCTCTTAAAATTCAAAATAAAGGTGTTTATAATTTGAATAAGTCCTGAGATAAAGTTTTTTAAAAGGAGTGGTTTTTTGAAGAGGTCTTTATTTATTTTACAAATTATTCTTGGTATTTTTTTATTGTTTTTTATTTATAAGCAAATGAATCAAAATCATTTAGATACTTGGTTTATTCTTTATACAGTCTTTTTTATATTTTTTTCATCGTGGTTTGATAAACATTATAAAAAAAGTTAGACGACGCATTTATGCCGAGAAAATTTATTGATGTTGAGAAGAACCCTTAACTAAACTTGAAGACGAATGTCGGCATAGCGTGAGCTATTAAGCCGACCATTCGACAAGTTTTGGGATTGTTAAGGGTTCCGAGGCTCAACGACAATAAAGCAATCGGAATAAAATACACAGGCATTGAATGTATTTATGAACTATATAAAAAGAACCGCAGATCTCTTCAGATCTACGGGTTTTCGCCATGCCGTGTAATTAGCATCATGCTAGCTAGTTAATACAAAGTATTACTTTAAACATAAGGTTAGACACTTATTTTTTAACTTTGCAACAGAACCTTACATTATCTATTTTCTTTTCTCTCCATGGGCGTTGTTTCCCACTTTTCGTCATATCTTTTAACGTTTTATTATCTTGATTTTCGGTTATACTTCTAGTAGTATTATATTGCATATAAAAAGAACTCCAGTATTGATTTAGATTAGACACCTCAATCATATTACTGGAGTTTTTTTATATCAAATTTTATTTTCCCCAAGCAAAACAGTATGAAACGCCGTCATATCAACGCTTCAAAAGGATTTTAGAAAAGAGCGTTATTTCTATATAGTATCAAGACAAGAAGAAACTCGTTTCAAAAACCCTCATGATTTTTAGAGAAAAACTCTCTTATTTCATCGTCTTTAATAAAATAATATGCCATCTTTCCATCTTTATAAAAATCAAGTACCTCATTTTTATATAAAAGCCTTAAATGATGTGAAGTTGAAGCAACACTCATTTTCAATATCAAAGAAATATCACAAACACACAACTCATCTTCTTTAATCAAAGATAATATGATTTTCAATTTCTTCTCATCACAAATTTTTTCTAAAATGTTAAGTAATTTCTTAGATTTATCATCTTCTAAAAAACTTAAAGCATTGTTAACTTTATCCTCATGTACACAGATCACATCACAAGTATTTTCATAACTCATATAAAATCACACCCTAAATTAAAATATAAATCCTAAAATTGTTTGAATAGTGTCATTTTCAATAATAATAAATAAACCTAAAGCTATATAAATGATAGCCATAATCCAACGACTAAATTTCTCAACAATTTCTCCAATTCCTGGGATATTAGCTAATTTTTGTGCAGTAAACACCAAGAAGAAAATTAAAATTAAAAAGACAAACAGAGTAAGTAATAAATTAGTAACACTTAATGTCACAAAATACGGAACAAATAAACCAATATTATCGGCGCCACAACTTGCTATCGTAACAATTGCAACCGTACCAACTAATTTAGACAATCCTTTTTCATTCAATTCTTTTTTAGCTCTCTTTTCTCCTTCACAATCATCATAAATAGCCACTTTAATTCCAAGATAAATTGGTATTAAACCCAATAAACCTAATATCCACTTTTCTGGAACATAATTTAATACAAAAGCTAAAAACAAACTAACTAATATTAAAATAATAGACCCTAAATATTGACCAACATAAATATCTCTATATTCTTTTCTAGTCTTTGCTCTAGCAAAAAATATTAATAAAATTACTAATAAATCAACTGCTGTAGCAATATAAAGAACAGCAGCAGCAACAACCGTTTGAATCATAATACACCCCATTCAAAAATATTTTTGAATGTATTATAACTTATATTTTTAAATAATCATAGGTGCTTTATTCCAATTGCTTTATTGACGTTGAGCCTCGGAACCCTTAACAATCCCAAAACTTGTCGAATGGTCGGCTTAATAGCTCACGCTATGCCGACATTCGTCTCCAAGTTTAGTTAAGGCTTCTTCTCAACGCACAATAAATTTTCTCGGCATAAATGCGTCGTCTATTTTTTATTATCTTCATGATAATCATATTTTTCTTCCATCTCGTCAAAATCATCATCTTTATAGAAAAACAAAAAGTAAGCAACAACACCAATAGGAATAAAAAAACAGTGTGAAAACAAGAAGAAACTCGTTTCAAAATCCTCTCAAATATTCTAATTATTCTTTTTGAAATTCAAAACCTTAACAACCAAATAAATAGCATTTATTCCCATCAAAATAACATACAGAATTAATATATATAAATTTTCAAAATGAGATATAAAAATTAATCCAAGTAAAAAGAAAACATTTAAAATAGTTGCTATAACGTAACCTTTATCTAACACTGTGTCTTTATTCAAAATAAAGACTCCTTTTTTAAAAAACTTTATCACAAGACTTACTCAAATTATAAATACCTTTATTTTGAATTTTAAGGGGGTATTTTAAAGATTTAGGGGTAAATCATATAGTTTTCCTACATAATCTCTTAAAACGCAAATATGAGCCAAATACATATATGCTATTTTCAAAAACAAAATTTTAAATAAAACCAATGACTATTTTTTTAAACACTGCCCATTTACATGCAAATTAAAAGTTAGCATAAAATCCTTTAAAACTTCCCCCATGTTTTTCTAAATTCCTGCAAGACATTTTTTATCAAAATCGAGAATTTTTATTTTTTCTCTAAGAACTCCGTAACTACGTAAGAGCATAAGGGAAATTTGACCCCATGTATACATGGGGTATCTGGCAAAGCCAGACAATTCAAAGCTTCAACAATATTTTTATGTGGGGTCATAAAAAGCTTAAGTGTCACACTTTTGTGACACTACATACAGCATTTGTCACAAAAATAAGACAGTGCTTTTTTATAAAAAAACAGTAAAAAAAGACATCAGTCATCACTAATGTCTTAAACTCTTTAATTATTTATAAATAATCATTACCCCAAAATAAAATACAGAACTTGAAAACTTAATATCAATGACTTCGATTTGGTTATCATTAATAAAATTATTGATTTTTCGTTCTAAAGAACTTCCAGTCATTCCA
>NZ_JACYHC010000905.1:0-12109 GCF_017152085.1 Staphylococcus sp. EG-SA-2 | reverse complement strand
CATTAAAACTATACTCGTCATATAAATAATATTTAGTTGGCCTGCATTAATTTGAATTAATCCTAGAACTAAACTACCAAAAATCGAAAGCATAGCAATAATATTTAATATAAAATCATAAATCGTTAAAAAGCGTTGCTCTTTAAGTTGTAATTTATCAAAATGATTTAATTTAGCCATCAAATTATCTCGATAATGATTAATTTGATTAAATCGACGTAGTTCATCCATACCAGCTTTATAATCATAAAAATGATTTAAAAATCGGGCCTGTTCATTAGCTGCATGTTTCTTTAAAGTACGTGCTTTTTTTGAGCTTAACCAAGGAACAATGAGTAAAGTAAACAACATGCTAACCATAATCAATAGCGCATGGCCGATTGAAATGAACGCCAAAACTATGACTGTAACTAGCGCTGTCAAACCGATAACGACTGGTGGATAATAAACACGTAAATATATATTTTGTAATGCCTCAACACGACTAATCATACGTGAAATTAAATCACTAGAACTCAGTTTACGGTAAACATTAGGAATGACATTTACTAATTTACCGAAAAACTGTACCCGAATATCACGTAGCATTGTAAATGTAGCTTTATGAGAAATAAGGCGCTCTACGTATCGAGTAATAGCTCTTAAAAACCCAAACAATTTTACTGTAACGACTAAAATCATCAGAGCGTATAGTGGCGCACCAAGTGCACTTTGTGTCACCATATAACCACTTAAGAAAAACATGGCGAGCGCAACTAAACTTCCACAAACACCAACAACTATAGCTAACAATAAATCCTTATCTACTTGAAATTTTAGTCGTGTTTTCATAAGTCATCACCATTTTCTGTTATATTTACTGAAATATTGCGATCATCAGCAATCAGTCTTCCATTTTCTATATACAAGCGTCGTTGTAAATGGCGAATTGTATTATCTCTATGTGCAATGACAATCATCGTTGTATCTTTAAAATGTTGAAACAGAACGTTCTGAATCATGTGTTCTGTTTGAATATCTAAACCAGTTGCAGGCTCATCAAATATAACGAGATCTGGCTTCATAACTAAAAGACGGCAAAGTTCTATGCGTCTCATCTGTCCACCAGATAACATTTCGCCTCCTTCACCTATTATTGTGTTAATGCCTTTTGTGAAAGATTGCACTTTGTCTAATAAACCTACTTCGTCTAGCACTTCTTCAATAGTATTATTTTCTATATCTTTAAACATCGTAATATTCTCTTTTATAGAAGCACTGAAAATATATGGCTGTTGACTAAGTATTCCTATATTTAAATCACGCTGGTTTGTACTTATAGTACCTATTGTTGGCTGATAAACACCTGCAATAAGATGTGTCAAAGTGGATTTACCTGCCCCGCTTGGACCTACAAGTGCAATTTGATCACCTTTAAATATTTCCAAATTTAAATCATTTAATACCAATCTATCAGAATCATCATATCGAAATGATATGTCTGTTAACTGAATAAATGGCTTTTGGTTTTCCTCATACTTTAATAGAAATTCATTATTATAGTTCGGTTGTTCTAAAAACTCAAACACAACGTCACTGGCACCTTCACTTTGTTTTCCAGTATGGAACGCTTGCCCTAAGTCCTTAATTGCATTATAAAATTCAGGCGCTAAAATAATCGCAATTGCCGCAGTTTTAAAATCAATATTATGAAATACTACTAAGCTTAGCGTTGCTTCCAATGCAACCAATCCAATACCTAACATACTTATAAATTCGAGCATTAATCCCGATAAAAAAGCACTGCGTAAAATGCGCATTGTTAAAGTTCTAAACTGAGTACTATCGTCGTAAATATGCTTCTCTGTTTGCTCTGTACGATTAAATAGCTTTAACGTCACTAAACCTTTAGCAATATTTAAAAACCGTTGACTAAATTGATTCAAATAAGTCATTTGATCTTTTGACTCATCTCGCGTTTTCAAACCGAAAATAATATAAAACAAAGGAATAAATGGTGCAGTTATTAACATAATTAATGCGGTATTGAAATGGATGAAAAACATTGCAATGATTATGATGAGCGGAACCATCATTGATTTGAACACTTGAGGCAAATAACTCTTATAAAAAGGTGCTAAACCATCAATGTTTTCTGTGAGTATAGTCATTTGTTCACCGATTGGATGACCATTATTTTTATAAATAACCCGCTGTCTAAGCATATGCTTAACTTTAAATGCTAATGTATCACCTAACCATTGATTTAGAAATTGCACAGTTGCTCTTAAAAGTAAAACACCTAATAAAATAAATAATACAATCCATAAACCTTGAAATTGATGTCTTATAATTTTAGCTAAAAAATCTGCTATTAAAATATTTTGCGTTATAACGAGTATGCCGAGACCAGTACTGACCAAGAACATGAGTACCGGAAAAATTTTATATTGAAACAGTATTATTGTTAATTTTTTCACAATTATATCACCTAAACCTATTATAAAAGGTTTTCCTTAAAATCAAATTAAATAGCTCAATAAAATATTGTAGTTTTACATGTAAAAGAAAATGAATATATACATCTTTAGTCTAGTATTATAACTATAACTAGCATGTCTTTAAATGAATATGCTATCATGATATGGTAATTTTGATATTTAAATAAATTAAATTGAGTAATGAAAGTGGGTACATTATGTTTATCATTGAATTAATAAAAGGTATTATCTTAGGGGTCGTCGAAGGATTAACAGAATTTGCACCTGTTTCCTCTACTGGACATATGATTCTAGTTGATGATATGTGGTTAAAATCATCTGAATTTTTAGGTTCTCAATCAGCATTTACATTTAAAATCGTCATCCAATTAGGATCCGTCTTTGCAGCAGCATGGGTATTCCGCGAACGCTTCTTAGAGATTTTACATATTGGTAAACACAAACATGTTGAAGGAGAAAACGATCAACAAAGACGTTCAAAGCCAAGACGTTTAAATTTATTACATGTATTAGTGGGTATGGTGCCAGCAGGTATTTTAGGCTTACTATTTGATGATTTCATCGAAGAACATTTATTTAGTGTGCCAACTGTTATGATTGGCTTATTCGTAGGTGCTATCTATATGATTATTGCTGATAAGTATTCAGTTAAAGTTAAAAACCCACAAACAGTGGATCAAATCAATTATTTCCAAGCGTTTGTAATTGGTATCTCTCAAGCAGTAGCTATGTGGCCTGGTTTCAGCCGTTCAGGCTCAACAATTTCAACTGGGGTATTAATGAAATTAAATCATAAAGCAGCATCGGACTTCACATTTATTATGGCTGTTCCAATTATGTTAGCAGCTAGTGGTTTATCTTTATTAAAACATTATCAAGATATTCAGATTGCTGATATACCTTTTTATATTTTAGGCTTTTTAGCTGCATTTACTGTTGGACTAATTGCAATCAAAACATTCTTGCATCTAATTAACAAAATCAAACTAATTCCATTTGCCATTTACAGAATTGTATTAGTAATCTTTATTGCTATACTTTACTTCGGATTTGGCATTGGTAAAGGTATTTAATTTCCTTTTAAAATATAGACTGTCAATTAAGGAACCACTTGATTGGCAGTTTTTATTGTCTTCTTTTAAAAAACATCTGAAATACTTAATAGTGATTCACTACTATCATCGTTTATATTGATGTATCATAGGGTATGTAAAATTAATAAAGTAATTATGGAGGCAAGATCTATGGATAAGAAAAAAGTCATCAAATTTATGATTAATGTATTACCAATTGTATTGGTACCGTTAATTGTTGAACGTAAACGTATCAAACAACATCCGGACGTACAAAAAGTTACAGATGCTACAAGTAAAGTTGCTTCAAAAACATCTGCAGCAATCAGTAACACAGCGAGTGATGTTAAAGAATATGTCGGCGATAAAAAACAAGATTTTGAAAATAAACGTGAACTTAAAAAGTTTGCTAGAGAACATGATCCTGCCTATATTGAGAAAAAAGGCGAAAAATTAGCTAAACAAAATCGTAAAGACGCTGATAAAATGAATAAAATACTTCAAAAAAATATCGAAAAGCGTCATAAAGAAGAGCAAAAAGCCCGCGAAAAGAATGAAATACAACGTATTAAAGATATGAAAAAATCACAAAAATACGAAGAAAAAGCAGGCTTAACACCTAATAAATTAGATGAGAAAACTGAGAAAAAAGGCGATAAACTAGCTGAAAAAAATCGCAAAGAAATCGCTAAAATGAATAAAAAGTTACAAAAAAATATTGAAAAACGACACAAAGAAGAACAAAAACGCCAACAAGAAGCTGATAAAGCACGCATCAAGTCATTTAAAAAATATAAAGATTATGTTGCCAAAAGCGCCTCTCAACAAAATAAAGAAAACAATACAGAGGCATAATTGTGACACATATTATTATTGATGGAGATGCTTGTCCTGTTGTTGATTCTATTATAGATTTAACAACTGAGACAGGCATTTTTGTGACAATTATTCGGAGCTTCAGCCATTTTTCGAACCAATTATATCCTCCACATGTATCAACATTATATGTTGATGATGGACCAGATGCAGTTGATTACAAAATTGTTCAATTATCAACGAAGGATGATATCGTAGTCACTCAAGATTATGGACTCGCAAGTTTATTAGTCGACAAAGTCTTAATTGTCATGCATCATAATGGGAAGATATACAATTCCAAAAATATTCAACAACTATTAGATAAACGATATATGAATGCACAAATTAGAAAACAAGGTGGTCGCCACAAAGGTCCCCCACCTTTTACAAAGCAAGATCAAAAAGTGTTTGAACAATCACTATTAAAAGTCATTCATCGAATTAAGGAGCTGGATTAACATGAAACGAATCGCAGTTTATTGTGGTGCAAGCAAAGGTCATGACCCTTCATATGTACAAAAAGCATACGATTTAGGTAAATATTTTGCTGAACAAGGTTATGAATTAGTATTTGGTGCAGGGTCAATTGGCATTATGGGTGCCATTCAAGATGGTGTATTAAATCATGGCGGCAAAGCTATTGGCGTCATGCCTAAAATGTTAGATGAACATGAAATCACAAGCCAACGTTTAACTGAATTAATTTTAGTTGATTCTATGCATGAACGTAAAAATAAAATGGCAGAACTTGCAGATGCATTTGTCATGGCTCCTGGTGGCGCAGGTTCACTAGAAGAATTTTTCGAAATGTATAGTTGGGCTCAAATAGGTATCCATGAAAAGCCTATTGCCATTTATAATATTAATGGCTTTTTCAATCCACTACAAACAATGATTGACCATATGATTGAGGAAGGTTTTATTGATCCTAAGTATCGTGCTCTTGCACCGTTATGCGACACTAAGGAATCATTAATAGAATCAATATTAAATTTCAAACCTCTGGGTACTCGTTCATACGATTAATCATTCTAAGGTTAAAAAATAAACAAACACCCCTAATATTGTTATCATCAGCTAAACAATGTTAGGGGTGTTTGTTACGATTATGTATAAATTTTTCACTTTCGAAGATTAATGTAATAGCGCACTTGCCTTTTTAATAAATGATACTTACTTAGATTGGGTAATTCGAAATGATCATACACTGTCATGCCAATTTTTTCCATTACACGTTGTGAGGCTTTATTTGCTTCTGCTGTAAAACTATAGACATCGTATATTTGATGTTCTTCTGCTAACTTCAACGTTGCCTTTGCGCCTTCAGTTGCTAATCCTTTTCCCCAAAATTCAGGCAACAAGCGCCAACCTATTTCATAAAGCGGTAATTCTTTAAATGGATAATCGCTTGTTTCTGGAATATAATTCAAACCTATAAAGCCTATCCATTGATGGGACTCTTTATCTTCTACAGCAAATAATCCAATGCCATAATCTTTAATAACCGCATCCATAGTTCTCATATCTAATTCTGAACGACGATAACTCAATAAACTTGGAAAATATTTACGTACGTCATAATTCGCATTCATTTTTTGAAAAGGTAACAGATCATCTTCATGCCAGTCTCTTAATATTAAACGCTCTGTTTCACAATAAATCATCGATTGACACTCCTATATAATTTCTCAATAAAAAACACAAAATCGATATTTTGATCAACTTTGCGTTTTAGATAGCAGTTTATTTTGATTTAGAAATATAACTTATAAGTTCAACATGAACTGGCACTTCTTTTAAACGTGCTCTATCTGATTTCAGCGCAGTAAAAGTTGCATCTATAAAATCTTGTTGATGGTTTAAACGATATGTAGCAACAAAAGTATCTGTATCGGACTCAAAGTTTGGTAAATGTGCAATTACACGCTTAATTTCGCCAGTAGAATCAGCAATCGTATGTCCTGTAATATTTTCTAATTCTCTACCTAATTCTGGCAAAGTAATATCTTGACCCTCTAAAATTCTAAAATCTTGTTCATGCATGCCGTTTCTCTCCTTTATTAATTACGTTGTCTATTTTTACGTTCTGTTTCAATCATGACCACATTTTAATTAATACATACCCTTAAAATAAGGTTTAAAACGCTGTACCTTTCATCTATAACAAGTAAGCAATACGATTATGATTGGTGTTTGTCATTAGCTTTTTGATCTTTATCTGTTGATGTAGGCTTTTTGTGATTATCTTTATCCGATGACTTAGTTTGATCTTTTGATTGCTTATCTTGTGATGCCTCTTTATCTTTATCTTTGTCTTTATTTTTGTCTTCGTCTTTTTTATCATCCTTGTTATCTTCTTTTGAAGGTTTTAAATCTTTCACTTCTTTTTCAAGGTCTTTTTGCTTATCTGCTAATTTTTCTTTTTCTTGTTGAAGCTTTTCTTTTTTGTCTTTTAATTCTTTATTTTCTTTTTGTAAATTATCGATATCCTTTTCCAGAGTGGCTTTCTCTTGACTTTTACCACAACCTGTTAAAAATAGCATGACCGCCATAATACTGATGATTAATTTCTTCATATAAAACTCCTTAACGTCATTAAATCTTTTTTAATTTTAACATGAATTAGCAACATAATCCTAATTCTAATCAATATCTTTATACATTTTCACATGACTCACTTGATAACCTAAATCTTTATTCAAAGATATCATTGGCAAATTATTTTTATGAATTGTACTGCTTATTCGCTTTGCATTCATAGTTTTTGCCCATTTTTCAAGCGCAATCTTCAGTTGCGTAGCTATTCCCAGTTTGCGAAATTGTGGTTCAACATATAGCAGTTCAATGTTAACCATACTTTTTTCATTACTAAAATGTCCCCAAATAAACGCTATTAATTGACCTTCATTTTCATATATATAAATTTTATCATTTGTATGTTCTAATCTTGAACATATCATCTCGTACCTAAGAGCAATACTCAGTTTAGTACATTTATAGTTGGATTCTGCTTGCGACAATAATGTCTCGTGTATATTAGCTATTTGCTTGATATAATTATGTTCATCTTTATTAAGTGTCCTCATTTTCCTCTCCAATATTAATCGTTATATTTATGCGTTTAATATGATATGATTGACTTTATTAATACTATAAAATCATTTCCATTTTAATTAGGAATTAAACATTTTTAAAGGAGCGCTTAAGTAACAATGAAAAGTACTGCGCAATTAACAAAAGAAAATAATGTTAAATCATTAAGATTAAGCAATACTGATAGAGAAATCTTCGAGAATTATATGACTTATATGCGCTCTGACTTTCGCGTCAACCCTCATGATACAGAGTTAATTATTAACCGTATACTCAAACAATTATTAAGCGCAGAACAACATGGTTTATTAGCCTTAGATTTTTTCAATCACGACCCAAAAGCACATGCAATAAAAGAACTAAAAGCGATGCCTAATGAAACATTTAAAAATATTTTTAAATATATCTATCAACACATCGTTCTATTAATTGGGATTGTTAGTTTTCTCAAAGGATTTTTAGGATTTTTCATGGAAAAAAATGGAAGTAATTTATATTTTGTTTCATTCCCGTTTTCAGTAGTCGTTGGATTCTTTATTGTCTTTTTATTTATATGGTTTAGTTTTAAAACAATACAACTGCAGTGTTTTAACAATTCAAATTGGATATGGATATTCACCTATTTAGCAATCATTCTACTAATTGTAGGATTTTTCTATGTATTCTTTATTCCACAATCATTACTTGCCTTTGGACCATATATTCAGGTAAGCAATTGGGTATTTATTATATTTTCATTTATAGTTATGCCTATTGGATTACGCATTGAAAGAAATATTTCGAAAAAACATTCTCATACATTTTTATAAACAAAAAGCTTATTACATCATATGCGAATTTGGTACTGTTAATGATAAAATCACTAAATTACAGTTACCGAAAAACATATTTTGCAATAAGCTTTTTATTAATTAATCAATAAAGCATCTATAAAGAACCATACAATCATTATAAACATAATGATTGCTTGAGCTATACTACTTGTTAAAAATGCTACGATTGAACCTATACTTACTTTAACTGCTCTTTCAAATGAATAGCCTTGTATTAATTCAACTATGAATACCAAAATAAAAGGTATAATAATAATTCCAAATGGCGGTAAAACAAAACATCCAATAACCACACCAATTAAAGCTGCATACTCTCCAAACTTAGAACCACCGAAGCGATTCACAAAATATTTATTAGCTAAAAAGTCCGCACATAAAATTAGTATTGTTAGCAATGCCATAGATACATAAAACACCCATGATAAATGCTGATTATGAAAGCCAAATTGATAGATTAGAAAGCCAACCCATAATACTAAAACAGAAGGAATAATCGGCTTAATCAACCCAACAAATGCTAACATGAAGGCAGCGATGATAAGTAGCCATAAAATAATTGTCATGTTGATATCATATCCTCTTTTGTAATTTTTTGATTTTTAGTAAAGAATATAAGTATCATACCTAACATGATTGATGCTGCTGATACAAAAAATACATTTTCCAAACCTACCCAGTGACTCATAGCACCACCTAATAGGTTACCGCCTAACTGTCCAATAACCATTGCATTAGAAAATAGTGTTGAGGCGTATCCTGGAAAATCTGGTAAGATATCTTGGAAATAACTAATACCAATTCCTAAAAGAACCGCTAAGAAAATAGCTAAAAATACCTGTCCTGCTAACATCATATAGAAGTTTTTAAATACCCCAATGCTGAAGTAGAATAAACCACCAAAAATCGCTCCATAAATCAACAATGTTCGAGTATGTAATCTAGATGATAAAACGCCAAGAATGATCATAAATGGCACTTCTAAACCAGCACATAAACTAGCTAAATAACCGACATGTTGCTCATTTTCTTTTAAATAATCAGTAACAAATAAAGGCATATTCATCGTATACATCCATTGTCCAATGTGTAATAAAATAAATGCAATAAATGGTAATAAAAGCGTTTTGTCTTTAAACATATTAGGAGCAATTTTTTCAACATGTTGTTGCGTACTAATAGGGTGTTTAATGTTTAAATCCTTATAGAAAAACACTTGAAGTACTAAAGTAAATAAAATGATACTTATTGTTCCACCAAACAATCCAGCATAGCCTTTTAAACCGATTAATTGGGCACCAATAAATGGACCAAATAAAAAGCCCAATGAGAACATTGAACGTAATACTGTGTTGGCAAATTGAGCTCTATCTTTAGAGCTTGAAACATTGATAGATTCTCTAGCAGATGCGTAAAGTTGGGGCATTGCTGGTGCAAATAATCCTTGGAAAATCGCATATAGTAATATGAATAACCAGATTGTATCTACAAAAAAGTATATTGAAAAACCAAGCGCACCCATTAATAATGCGAGAATAATAATAATTTTTCTATTAAAGTGATGCGTATCCGAAAATCTAGCAATAATTGAATTTACTGTAAACTGGCTAATCGCTGCAGATGCTAGAAGTAATCCATACTGATTTGTTGTCATACCTAAATCTTTAGTTGCAAAAAGAACAAGATATGGGACCGTAACCGCAATACCCATACCTAGTAGAAACATATTAGCAACAAAGAGTTTATAATTCTTTATTTGTAATAACGCTGCAAACATATCCATAACCCCGCTTCTTAGAGCCCCTTTTAATTTATTAATTAGGGGCTCTTTTGCTGTTGGTGCGTTAGCAAACAACTACGTTCAATTTAACCGAATAGTTTAAAATTAAATACAAACCTTAAATTAGTCTAAAACTACGCCTTTGGTTGTTCAACAAAGCTC
This sequence comes from Staphylococcus sp. EG-SA-2, assembly GCF_017152085.1. NCBI lineage: Bacteria > Bacillati > Bacillota > Bacilli > Caryophanales > Staphylococcaceae > Staphylococcus > Staphylococcus sp. EG-SA-2. Next base: position 1,833 of record NZ_JACYHC010000905.1, on the reverse strand, counting down.
GCCATGAGATTTACAAAAGAATCAACTTGTGGCAATTGCAACATGCTCGGATCATAACTCATAAATGTCGAACGAATCAGCGGTTCATTATCAATTTCTACTTTTTCAAACTCAAATTGTTCTTTGCTGATATTTTTCATCATAATTTCCGGCAAAATTGTAACACCTACACCACTAATCAACATTTCTTTGCAAGTTGCTACTTGATCCACTGTAATAGTTGCATGGTAATCTTGTTCTAAATTATCGTTATACCATTGTTTTATTTGATTTATATAAATCGGATCAGCTTGAAACTCTATAAATGGTAACTTTGTAACATCATCTCGTCTATTTTTTGGAAAAATAAAATAATGATCATCATTAAATAAATGTGTGTTAGCTAAATTCATTACCTTATTTCCACGAGTTATCATAACATGATAATCTCTATGATTTGCTTTAATTTGTTCAGTTGAACCAACTTGCACTTGTATTTCAACATTAGGAAATTGGGCATTATATAGGCTCAAAACTTCAGGAAGTAAGGTTTGTCCAATCAAAGAAGAACACCCGATTGATATTGTTCCATTCACTTCACCAATATGTGCCTGCATTTTGTCAAAAAATAATCGCTCTCTTTTCAACATGTCACGGGCATGCTCAATAATCATTGTTCCTTCAGTTGTTGTAATCAATTGTTTTTTTGTTCTGATAAAAATATCTACTCCAAAAGCATTTTCAATAGCTTTTAGTCTTTGTGTAACAGCAGGTTGAGATATATATAAAATTTCAGCCGCTTTACGTAACGTTTTCGTTTCGTCTAATGTTATTAGTAAACGATAGTCTTCAATCTTCATAATTTCCCCCCATAAATTATTCAATTATTGAACTTTCATGGCTACAAGCATTCATGAGTTCATTACTAACGAATAATTTCACCAATTTTATTGGCATGGCTGCAGCTTGAATTACTTAGTTTTTCTTTTGTTGTTGGTGATTTTTAGTTTGATTATATTGCTTAGGTTTTATTTGTTTGCTTTTTTCAATATTAGTTTTATTTTGTGGCTTTTGATGATTTTTTTGAGCCTTTGCATTAATTTTATTAAAGCAGTACATGATTTTCTTTTGGAATCCTTTAAAATCATTTTCTAACTCTGCCATAATTTGATGTGCAATCATATATGCTTCATGAAATTGCTTTTTTGTAATTTGCTCACTTTCTAATGCAAACATTAAATCATCTTCATCTACCAACTCATATTCACCACTTGGTAATGCTAAAACATCTAAACATAAATCTACTGTACGCGCATTACCTTTTTGCGTTATATTTTTGATATTTATATCAAAATAATATTCTAATGGATTGCCTTTATTATCAAACATTACAGTTATACTATAACGTTTCTTTTCAGGTAGTATTTGCAACCATTTATAATTGTCATCTGCGACAATGATATTTTGTCCAACTACCGTCACCTCTAAAGGATCACGAACCTTTTTCATCGTGACTAAGCCTATAATACCCTTAAACCTATTATTATTAACTTTTACCTCTGTGTATTCCCTATCAATTAGGCGACGCCAGTGACGTTTATCTATATACTTTACTTTCACAGTCACCAACTCCTTGTCATTATTATATAAAACTACATAAATGATGTCATGTCATGATACAGTTTTATAGTTTTTGTTAATCATATGAAAATATTTATTATTATTTTGATAAAGTCCGTATAATTGTGTAAAAGTAAAAAGGCCATATAACAGTCCTTTTACGGTACAATGTTTTTAACGACAAAAACATACCCAGGAGGACTTTTACATGACCCAAGTACATTTTACACTGAA
>NZ_JACYHC010000904.1:0-1002 GCF_017152085.1 Staphylococcus sp. EG-SA-2 | reverse complement strand
GTAAAGAATTTTTAGAAAAATGGGCTGGCGTACCAACTGAAGTACACGTTGCATCAGAGTTTGTCTACAACATGCCATTATTATCTGAAAAACCATTGTTCGTTTATATTTCTCAATCAGGTGAAACAGCAGATAGCCGTGCAGTATTAGTTGAAACTAATAAATTAGGTCATAAATCATTAACAATCACTAATGTTGCAGGTTCAACTTTATCACGTGAAGCAGACCACACATTGTTATTACATGCGGGTCCTGAAATCGCAGTTGCATCTACAAAAGCATATACTGCACAAATTGCAGTATTATCAATCTTGTCTCAAATCGTTGCAAAAGAGCACGGTCGTGAAGCAGATATTGATTTATTGAGAGAATTAGCAAAAGTAACAACAGCAATAGAAGCAATTGTTGACGATGCACCAATTATGGAACAAATTGCAACAGATTTCTTAGAAACAACACGCAATGCATTCTTTATCGGACGTACTATTGACTATAACGTAAGTTTAGAAGGTGCGTTAAAACTTAAAGAAATTTCTTACATTCAAGCAGAAGGTTTTGCTGGTGGCGAACTTAAACATGGTACGATTGCATTAATCGAAGATGGCACACCAGTTGTTGCTTTAGCAACTCAAGAAAACGTTAATTTATCAATTCGTGGTAACGTTAAAGAAGTAGTAGCACGTGGTGCACATCCATGTATTATTTCTATGGAGGGTCTTGAAAAAGAAGGCGACACTTATGTCATTCCTCATGTACATGAATTATTGACACCATTAGTTTCAGTAGTTGCATTACAATTGATTTCATATTATGCAGCATTACACAGAGATTTAGATGTGGATAAACCACGTAACCTTGCTAAATCAGTTACTGTAGAATAATTCACTTTTTTAGAATCAATCATGTATTAAAATTAAAGTATATGGCACCCTTTTAGATTAATCGACTAGAAGGGTGCTTTTTTAGGTCGACTTAGCTTTTACTTCATCTTAATTTGGCAGA
>NZ_JACYHC010000903.1:0-1002 GCF_017152085.1 Staphylococcus sp. EG-SA-2 | reverse complement strand
GTAAAGAATTTTTAGAAAAATGGGCTGGCGTACCAACTGAAGTACACGTTGCATCAGAGTTTGTCTACAACATGCCATTATTATCTGAAAAACCATTGTTCGTTTATATTTCTCAATCAGGTGAAACTGCAGATAGCCGCGCCGTATTAGTTGAAACTAATAAATTAGGTCATAAATCATTAACAATCACTAATGTTGCAGGTTCAACTTTATCACGTGAAGCAGACCACACATTGTTATTACACGCGGGTCCTGAAATCGCAGTTGCATCTACAAAAGCATATACTGCACAAATTGCAGTATTATCAATCTTGTCTCAAATCGTTGCAAAAGAGCATGGTCGTGAAGCAGATATTGATTTATTGAGAGAATTAGCAAAAGTAACAACAGCAATAGAAGCAATTGTTGACGATGCACCAATTATGGAACAAATTGCTACAGATTTCTTAGAAACAACACGCAATGCATTCTTTATCGGACGTACTATTGACTATAACGTAAGTTTAGAAGGTGCGTTAAAACTTAAAGAAATTTCTTACATTCAAGCAGAAGGTTTTGCTGGTGGAGAACTTAAACATGGTACAATTGCCTTAATCGAAGAAGGTACACCAGTTGTAGGTTTAGCAACACAAGAGAAAGTTAATTTATCAATTCGTGGTAACGTTAAAGAGGTAGTAGCACGTGGTGCACATCCATGTATTATTTCTATGGAGGGTCTTGAAAAAGAAGGCGACACTTATGTCATTCCTCATGTACATGAATTGTTAACGCCATTAGTATCAGTGGTTGCATTACAATTAATTTCATACTATGCAGCATTACACAGAGATTTAGATGTTGATAAACCACGTAACCTTGCTAAATCAGTTACTGTGGAATAATTCACTTTTTTAGAATCAATCATGTATTAAAATTAAAGTATATGGCACCCTTTTAGATTAATCGACTAGAAGGGTGCTTTTTTAGGTCGACTTAGCTTTTACTTCATCTTAATTTGGCAGA
>NZ_JACYHC010000902.1:0-1011 GCF_017152085.1 Staphylococcus sp. EG-SA-2 | reverse complement strand
CATATAATGTAGATGATTGGTGGGAAGAAGTTGAGAAAGCTTACCAATTTTTAGTCAATGAAGGTTATGAATCTATCAGTGCAACGGGTGTGTCTTTAGGTGGATTAATGACATTAAAATTGGCGCAACACTATCCTTTGAAACGTATCGCTGTCATGTCAGCACCAAAGGAAAAGAGTGACGATGGTTTAATAGAACATTTAGTTTATTATAGTCAACGCATGTCGGATATTTTAAATTTAGATCAGCAAGCATCGAGTGCGCAATTAGCAGCAATTGATGATTATGAAGGTGAAATTACGAAGTTTCAACATTTTATTGATGATATCATGACAAATTTAAATGTTATTAAAATGCCAGCTAATATATTATTTGGTGGTAAAGATGCGCCATCCTATGAAACAAGTGCACATTTTATTTATGAACATTTAGGATCAGTAGACAAAGAATTAAATGGTCTGAAGGATTCGCATCATTTAATGACGCATGGAGAAGGCAGAGATATTTTAGAAGAAAATGTTATTCGCTTTTTCAATGCTTTAACATAATTGAAGATTTTAAAAATTAACACTTGAGTGACGATGTTATTATATTTGTCATTTGAGTGTTTTTTGTGGCGTGATAGTATAGGGAACTTAGCTAAAGTTAATTTTTAGTGTGATGTCGTGGAAATATTATGGAGTTATACCAGAAGTTGATTTGTATTGTAATGTTGTGGGCATTTTATGGGCATTGCACCTGAAGTTGTTATGTGGCGAGATGTTGGGGATATAGATGGTGTTGTATGTGGCGAGATATTGGCGCACGTATACAGCGTTGAACCAGGAATTTTAATGTAGCGTAATGACAACACATTACAAGAGTTGACTATATTATGATAAATCCAGGCGCTACCGTATTAATGAAACAATTTTGATGCAGGTGTATTGCATGTTATTTACATACATGTTAGAGTGTTACTTAAACACGTAGACGCTTTAACGCTTTAAAGGAGATGTGAATGATGAAAAG
>NZ_JACYHC010000901.1:0-1011 GCF_017152085.1 Staphylococcus sp. EG-SA-2 | reverse complement strand
ATTAGTATTTGACTCTGTTGATTTTGTTTCATCTTTTGGAGTATCATTGCCACATGCAGTAAGCACCACCGCTGACATTGATAACACTGCTAATGATTTTAATTTCATAATATCACTCTCTCTTCCTTTTTTGAAACTCATAACAAAAGCTTATATGCTATATAGATTGTATTACCCCTTGTTTTTAATTTTATTCATAATTATTACAAATATTTTTAAATTAATCATCATGTGTTACTTTCGTTCGTACTCATTTTATAATTGAACCATGTAATATAAGCACGCTATAATCGACTCAATTTGTCTAATGCTTTTTTTAGGTACTTGCCCCTTTTCAACTTCTTCAAAAGTTTCTACGTGATGACCTTTATGTGTAATTTTCAAGTATCTATGCGGTTTAACATCAAATGTAGCAGTATACATTAATTGCGTCTCTTTCCCTTCTTTATTAAAAGCACTTTGACTATAACTTCGGAGTTGATCATCCATTCTAGTAGACACCTCAGTCGTTTTAACATAAGAAACATCTTCCTTTACTAATGGGTTAAATTGATCTGTTATACCATGAGAGTCTATTGTTTTTAAAATGAATAAAGCAGCATAAGCGCCAATGATAGTAAGTGCTAGATATGTTATTGTTTTTAAAATCGTTTTCAAAAGATCACCTCTGACAAAATATAAAATAGGATGTCTCTGAAAACAACTTACATAATTGTAATTAAAGTGTAAGTATTAGTAGAAAATGATGGTATTTGAATCTGAAAGATATGAATCGTTTTTAAACTAAGTTATTTTATAGAGACTTTATTATGGAATTGAAAGAAGTTAATTTTAAGGTTGTCGAATGTAAAAACATATTGATTAACCATAAAAGAGAAATTATTTTTGTAGATTTCGGCATAAACGTCATTAAAGAATTTTCTATATGATGGTGCTAATCATAACAAAGAAAGTTAGGCACCTTTAGATACCTAACTTTCAAAGTATTAGCAATAAAACACTGTATATACT
>NZ_JACYHC010000900.1:0-1012 GCF_017152085.1 Staphylococcus sp. EG-SA-2 | reverse complement strand
GAATGTATGAAAGCACATAAAATTTTCTGGTTAAACTTAGCAGCAATTATTATTATTTCAATTGTAGTCAGTGGCGGTATGTTTTTGGCAATGAAGTGGGAACAAATTCATTTGAAAGATGGTCTTAAAAAAGTACTAAGTACGTATCCTATTAAAAACTTAGAAACGCTTTATGAAATTGATGGTCACGATAATCCCCATTATGAAAATAATGATCAAGACACATGGTATATAGAATCCTCTTATTCAGTTGTTGGATCAGATGAGCTTTTAAAAGAAGACCGTATGTTGTTAAAGGTAGATAAGAACACACATAAAATAACTGGTGAATATGACACAACTACAAACGATAGAAAAGATGCTACTGACTCGACATACAAAAGTTATCCAGTAAAAGTAGTTAATAATAAAATCGTTTTCACAAAAGACGTAAAAGATCCCGCGCTGAAACAAAAAATCGAAAACAATCAATTTTTGATTCAAAGTGGTGATTTAACAAGCATTTTAAATAGCAATGATTTGAAAGTCACACATGATCCTACCACTGATTATTATAATTTATCTGGTAAGTTGTCGAATGATAATCCAAACGTTAAACAATTAAAACGTAGATATAATATTCCCAGTAATGCATCAACAAAGGTGGAATTAAAGGGAATGAGTGATTTAAAAGGCAATAATCATCAAGATCAGAAACTTTATTTTTATTTTTCAAGTCCTGGAAAAAACCAAATTATATACAAAGAAAGCCTTACTTATAATAAATTAAGTGAACATTAATACTTATGATGTAATTATAGAAATAACCAAATCATTTATTATCGTTTAACATATTAAAATCACACATTATAAAAACGCCTCACATCATTCATTTAATTGTACCGAATCACATCAAGTTAGATTTTAGACTAACTATTGTGGTGTACATCAAAAACGAATTTGTGGGGCGTTTTATATTTTACAAAGGCGACTAGCGTTTCTTATAACAACTTCAACATTACTACACTCAAGC
>NZ_JACYHC010000899.1:0-1019 GCF_017152085.1 Staphylococcus sp. EG-SA-2 | reverse complement strand
TTAGTATGGAGTGCACCATTCTTCAAAAAATTATTCCAACCTGGAGGTGCACTTGAAAGTTTAGTAATAAAATTGCCAATTCCAAATACTGTGAGTGATTTATCGCCTAAAGGAATTGCGTTGCGTCTCGATTTAATTGGTGCAACTGGGACAGCGATTTTATTAACAGTAATTATTACAATTTTAATTACGAAGTTAAAATGGAAAAGTGCAGGTGCTTTATTGGTCGAAGCAATTAAAGAATTATGGTTACCGATCCTTACAATTTCAGCTATCCTAGCTATTGCTAAAGTTATGACATACGGTGGTTTGACTGTAGCAATTGGACAAGGTATTGCTAAAGCGGGAGCAATTTTCCCATTATTCTCTCCAGTATTAGGTTGGATTGGTGTGTTTATGACTGGTTCAGTTGTAAATAACAATACTTTATTCGCACCTATTCAAGCGACAGTGGCACAACAAATTTCAACAAGCGGTTCATTACTTGTGGCAGCTAACACTGCAGGTGGTGTAGCAGCGAAACTTATTTCACCACAATCAATTGCCATTGCGACTGCAGCTGTTAAAAAAGTTGGTGAAGAATCTGCATTATTAAAAATGACGCTAAAATACAGTATTATATTTGTTGCTTTTATTTGTGTTTGGACGTTTATACTAACGTTAATATTCTAAATATAAATAATGTTGTCACTTGGATTCAAATGACATTTTAAATCTAATTATTCATGAATCGAACTAGTACGAAATGCATTGAGCATCTTGTCTAGTTCGATTTTTTAATGTCTAAAAATGTCGTATATGTAATTAGAGTAGAAAGTGTTGAGGCGTTTCAGAAGTTGTTTAGAAAAGTAAGTAAAATAAAAAATGCACTGAGCAACAAAAGATGTTGCTAGTGCATTTAGATGATTCTTATCATTTCAAATAAGAATGTGTTAATCAACGTATATAAGTTAAAATTGGTTTGGATAAAATGATATCTATCGTTGTGTATTGTTTGTTTTTATAGTTCGCGACGACGT
>NZ_JACYHC010000898.1:0-1023 GCF_017152085.1 Staphylococcus sp. EG-SA-2 | reverse complement strand
GTAACAGTGGCAATTAAAGCTGAAAAAATACCGACATTAAATTTTCTGATACTAAATTTTTGTTGTCTGAATAAATTCATTAAGTCATCCTCCTGGTTGATTATTCTCGCTGTTAAATGATTTCACTTAATCAACTGTTAAGATAAGTAGTAGCATCTGCGTTAAAAACACAAAGCAACTCTATCTAATTAAAATTAATTTTATCATCATTATATATTGAGTACCAGTGTATTTTATATTACATATTGATTACTTTGTTTTTATTTTGTTTATATCATTTTACGTTTGTACTATAAATTATTTCTAGAAACACAAAAAAACCGATGCATACGCATCGGCTTATTTGTAATACAGTATTTATTTATCTAATCCCATTTTATCTTGAACCACATCAGCTATTTGTTGTGCAAATCTTTCAGCATCTTCATCAGTTGCTGCTTCAACCATGACACGAACTAATGGTTCTGTTCCAGAAGGTCTTACTAAAATTCGACCTTCTCCATTCATTTCTACTTCTACTTTAGTCATAACTTCTTTAACGTCAACATTTTCTTCAACACGATATTTATCTGTTACGCGTACGTTAATTAATGATTGTGGATATTTTTTCATTTGTCCAGCTAATTCACTTAGTGATTTACCAGTCATTTTTATTACAGAAGCTAATTGAATACCAGTTAATAAACCATCACCAGTTGTATTGTAATCCATCATAACGATATGCCCAGATTGTTCTCCACCTAAGTTATAATTACCGCGACGCATTTCTTCTACTACATATCTGTCGCCAACTTTAGTTTTATTAGATTTAATTCCTTCTTGTTCAAGCGCTTTGTAAAAACCTAAATTACTCATAACAGTAGAAACAATCATGTCATTATTCAATTCTTGATTTTTATGCATTTCTTGACCAATAATAAACATAATTTGGTCACCGTCAACGATTTGACCATTCTCATCTACTGCTATGATTCTGTCTCCATCGCCGTCAAATGCTAACCCAAAATCACTTTCAGTTTCAAC
>NZ_JACYHC010000897.1:0-1027 GCF_017152085.1 Staphylococcus sp. EG-SA-2 | reverse complement strand
TAGTTATATCGGCAATAATTTCTATATTTGTAATTATACTTTCAATCGTACCTGTCATCGTATTGGCATCTGACTTATTTAAAGAAAGGATTTCAAAAGGTGTCATATTAATTGTATTGGCTATTATTGCTTTAGTATTATGCAACTTTGTATCTGCAATACTCTGGTTTGTTTCAGCCATATCTATTTTAGGTAGAAAAAAATTAGTAGCTGCAGCAGATACTACCACTATTCAAAAAAGTAAAGGGAACGCAAATCAAGCATCACATAAAGACACGTGTAAAAAGGAACTTGATAGTCAAGACATGATGGAACATCCTGAGGTTAAAAATCCCACGACTAAAAACCTTGAAGGATTTAACGAAGAAATACATAAAGATGAAGCTACAACTAAAGTTGTCAGTGATAACACGGAACCGCCGATTGAATCAAAAGGCCATGTCTCGAAAAAAGATTGATGACAAACTAATCGAGAGACTTAAAAAAATAATATTCAACATAAGAACTTTTAAAACGACATTTAAACGCATTGCCAATCACTAATGGTAGTGCGTTTAACTATACCTTAAATATCTGAATATTTTGTTAAATGGAGCTACCTTTGTTGTACTATTCAAATGAAGAGGAGTAAAATGTAATTAAAGGAAAGAAATTTGAGGAGTGATCTTTATGACAAACAACAAAGTAGCATTAGTAACTGGCGGAGCACAAGGGATTGGTTTTAAAATTGCAGAACGTTTAGTGGAAGATGGTTTCAAAGTAGCAGTTGTTGATTTCAATGAAGAAGGGGCAAAAGCAGCTGCACTTAAATTATCAAGTGATGGTACAAAAGCTATTGCTATCAAAGCAGATGTATCAAACCGTGATGATGTATTTAACGCAGTAAGACAAACTGCCGCGCAATTTGGCGATTTCCATGTCATGGTTAACAATGCCGGCCTTGGACCAACAACACCAATCGATACAATTACTGAAGAACAGTTTAAAACAGTATATGGCGTGAACGTTGCAGGTGTGCTATGGGGTA
>NZ_JACYHC010000896.1:0-1027 GCF_017152085.1 Staphylococcus sp. EG-SA-2 | reverse complement strand
TAGTTATATCGGCAATAATTTCTATATTTGTAATTATACTTTCAATCGTACCTGTCATCGTATTGGCATCTGACTTATTTAAAGAAAGGATTTCAAAAGGTGTCATATTAATTGTATTGGCTATTATCGCTTTAGTATTATGCAACTTTGTATCTGCAATACTCTGGTTTGTTTCAGCCATATCTATTTTAGGTAGAAAAAAATTAGTATCTACAGCAGATACTACCACTATTCAAAAAAGTAAAGGGAACGCAAATCAAGCATCACATAAAGACACGTGTAAAAAGGAACTTGATAGTCAAGACATGATGGAACATCCTGAGTTTAAAAATCCCACGACTAAAAACCTAGAAGGATTAAACGAAGAAATACATAAAGATGAAGCTACAACTAAAGTTGACAGTGATAACACGCAACCGCCGATTGAATCAAAAGACCATGTCTCGAAAAAAGATTGATGACAAACTAATCGAGAGACTTAAAAAAATAATATTCAACATAAGAACTTTTAAAACGACATTTAAACACATTGCCAATCACTAATGGTAGTGCGTTTAACTATACCTTAAATATCTGAATATTTTGTTAAATGGAGCTACCTTTGTTGTACTATTCAAATGAAGAGGAGTAAAATGTAATTAAAGGAAAGTAATTTGAGGAGTGATCTTTATGACAAACAACAAAGTAGCGTTAGTAACTGGCGGAGCACAAGGGATTGGTTTTAAAATTGCAGAACGTTTAGTGGAAGATGGTTTCAAAGTAGCAGTTGTTGATTTCAATGAAGAAGGGGCAAAAGCAGCTGCACTTAAGTTATCAAGTGATGGTACAAAAGCTATTGCTATCAAAGCAGATGTATCAAACCGTGATGATGTATTTAATGCAGTAAGACAAACTGCAGCTCAATTTGGCGATTTCCATGTCATGGTTAACAATGCCGGCCTTGGACCAACAACACCAATCGATACAATTACTGAAGAACAGTTTAAAACAGTATATGGCGTGAACGTTGCAGGTGTGCTATGGGGTA
>NZ_JACYHC010000895.1:0-1028 GCF_017152085.1 Staphylococcus sp. EG-SA-2 | reverse complement strand
CGACTTGCATGTATTAGGCACGCCGCCAGCGTTCATCCTGAGCCAGGATCAAACTCTCCATAAAAATTATGATGTTTGATTAGCTCATAAATACTAAATAATGTTTGTAACTTATAGTTACGTTTTTTGGAATTAACGTTGACATATTGTCATTCAGTTTTCAATGTTCATTTTTTCTTACCGACAAGAATTAATTATACATTTTATTAACATTTAAGTCAACAACTTTTTAAAATTAATTTTCGTTAGTAATTCAAGTTATTTCTTAAGTTGAGTTGTTTTGTTTGCCTCAACAAATAAATACTATACAGGCTTTCAAACTGCTTAACAACAGTAAAAATTACACCTTTGTCATCTGTACTGAACGCCCTTATCCTAAAAATCGAACTTAAAAAATCCCCACTTATAAATAGTACGTTTTTTAGAACAAGAAACAGATTTTTCTCTAACCATATCAATCAAAAAAACCGCAAAACAGAACGTTATTTTTTTACCAGAAATTAAAAATAAATTTACAAGTTTTAAATAATCTCTCAAAACACCGCTATACAGGCTGATTTAATAAGCTTTAGACCAAAGAAGTACAACTACTAAGCCAGCATCTATCATTTCAATTACAAAAGAATTTCATTTGCATAGTCATTAACCATCAACCGCATTTATCAAATTAATAGCACCAACACACCATAACCGTAAATCTAATTCGATAATCCAATTCACATCATTACTATTAGAAGTAACAAATCACAACCAACGGCTTGCTTCCTAAAGATTACCCATCCCTCAGTAAAACTAGGTAAACCATACCACCGCCACACCGCAAATAAAGTAGTACATCACACCACACCATAAAAAAAGCCACAATGATTACACTGTGACTTTTCTTACTATAGTATTAAATTCAAAAATGTTTAATAGAAGACATTACATTTCTGTTCTACCTGCGATTGCTTTAGATAATGTTACTTCGTCAGCATACTCTAAATCGCCACCTACCGATAACCCTTGTGCTAATCTCGTCACTTTGA
>NZ_JACYHC010000894.1:0-12133 GCF_017152085.1 Staphylococcus sp. EG-SA-2 | reverse complement strand
ATATCAAATTTAAGTACGTTGATTTTACAGATTATGAACAAGTTGAAAAAGAAATCACTGATAAAACAGTTGCATTATTCATTGAACCAATATCTAACCCACAAATGATTGCTATTGATGTAAAGCCGTACTATCAACTTTGTAAAGCTAAAGGCTTATTGTCAATTATCGACAATACTTTTTTAACACCTTATCTTTCAACACCATTAGCAGAAGGTGCTGATATAGTCTTACATTCAGCTACGAAATATATTGGTGGACATAACGATGTACTAGCAGGTGTCGTAACCGTCAAAGATGAATCACTCGCGCAACAGTTGTTTGATTTTCACAACATGACTGGCGCAACACTTTCACCAATAGATAGTTATTTGTTGTTACGTGGACTTAAAACTTTGCATTTACGCATTGAGCGTGCGCAATCAAACGCTAGAAAACTTGCTAAAAAATGTCAGTCACTTCAAGCAATTGACGAAGTGCTATATAGCGGGCAAACTGGCATGCTTAGTTTAAGACTTAACAAGGCCTATAGCGTCGCTAAATTATTAGAAAATTTAGACATTTGTATTTTTGCAGAAAGTTTAGGAGGTACTGAAACATTAGTGACCTTCCCTTACACCCAAACACATGTTGATATGCCAGATGCTGAAAAAGATAAACGTGGCATTGATGAGTATTTAATCCGCTTATCACTAGGTGTTGAAAATTATGAAGACATCGAACGCGATATCATCCAAGCATTAGATAAAGCTCAGATTGGAGAGATTGTATGACACTTTCAAAAGAGACAGAAGTGATATTCGATTGGCGTAGAGGTGTGGAATATCATTCAGCTAACCCACCACTCTATGATTCTTCAACATTCCATCAAACAAGTCTTGGTGGCGATGTTAAATATGATTATGCACGAAGTGGCAACCCTAACCGTGAACTTTTAGAAGAGAAGTTAGCACGATTAGAACAGGGAAAATTCGCTTTTGCTTTTGCATCAGGTATTGCTGCTATTTCAGCAGTACTTTTGACTTTCAAATCTGGTGATCATGTCATCTTACCCGATGATGTATATGGCGGTACTTTTCGCCTCACTGAGCAAATTTTGAATCGATTTAATATTGAATTTACAACCGTAGATACTACCAAGCTCGAACAAATCGAGGGTGCCATTCAATCAAACACAAAATTAATTTATATCGAAACACCATCGAATCCCTGTTTTAAAATTACTGATATCAAAGCTGTTTCTAAAATAGCCGAAAAGCATGAACTACTGGTAGCTGTGGACAATACATTTATGACACCGTTAGGCCAATCACCTTTATTACTTGGCGCTGATATTGTCATTCATAGTGCTACAAAATTTTTAAGTGGACATAGCGATTTAATTGCTGGTGCTGTCATTACTAATAATGAGGCAATTAGTGAAGCTCTTTATTTAATACAAAATGGTACAGGCAATATGTTATCTGCTCAAGATAGCTGGACACTTGCTAAACATTTAAAAACATTTCCAATCAGATTTAAACAATCTGTCGAAAACGCGCAAAAAATCGTGTCATTTTTAATAAAGCAAGATGAAATTTCAGAAGTTTATTATCCGGGACTCACTACTGCTCATTTAGAACAAGCTAAAAATGGCGGTGCCGTTATTGGCTTTCGTTTAGCTGATGAGTCTAAAGCACAACAATTTGTCGATGCACTGACATTACCACTCGTTTCAGTGAGTCTGGGTGGTGTTGAAACGATCCTTTCACATCCAGCAACAATGTCTCACGCTGCACTACCTGAAGAAGTGAGACAAGAACGTGGTATCACTTTCGGTCTATTCCGATTAAGTGTTGGTCTCGAAGATCCTGATGAACTCATTGCAGACATCAAATACGCATTAAAGGAGGCATTCAATGAGTCAATTCCTCACACAATTGAAAGATAATGTTTTAGTAGCTGATGGCGCTATTGGAACCATTTTATACTCTGAAGGATTAGACACCTGTCCAGAAGCATATAATCTTAGCCATCCAGATAAAGTTGAACGCATCCATCGTTCATATATTGAAGCCGGTGCTGATGTCATTCAAACCAATACTTATGGTGCAAATTTTGAAAAGTTAAAACGATTCGGTCTTGAAGATAAAGTTAAAGCAATACATCAAGCCGCCGTTCGCATCGCAAAAAAAGCAGCAAATAAAGATACGTATATATTAGGCACAGTTGGTGGGTTTAGAGGTATCAAACAAGAGGATATCAGCTTACAAACTATTCTTTATCATACTGAAATTCAAATAGACACCTTAATTGAAGAAGGCGTTGACGCGCTACTTTTCGAAACGTATTACGACCTAGAAGAGTTAACAAATGTCATTTCACGAACGAGAAAGAAATACGACATTCCAATCATTGCTCAATTAACCGCTTCAAACACAAATTACTTAGTTAATGGTCAGGCAATCAATGAAGGATTAAAACAACTCGTTCAATGTGGTGCAAACATCGTGGGACTCAATTGTCATCATGGTCCGCACCATATGCAAGAGTCTTTCACACATATTGAATTACCAGAGCACGCATTCTTATCTTGTTATCCAAATGCCAGCTTATTAGATATTGAAAATAGTGAATTTAAGTATAGTGACAATGCACAATATTTCGGTCAAGTTGCTCAAAATCTAATTCGCGAAGGTGTTCGTTTAATTGGTGGTTGCTGTGGTACAACGCCAGAGCACATCAAATTTATTAAAGAATCTATTCAGACACTTAAACCTGTTAATGACAAAAAAGTGATTCCGATACCAACGAAAGCACTTTTCAATCCATCTCAAAATAAAGTTAGACAATCATTAACATCTAAGGTTCAAGAACGTCCAACCGTTATTATCGAATTGGATACACCGAAACATTTAGACACGGATAGATTTTTTGAAAATATCGCTAAACTTGATAAAGCTAATGTAGATGCGGTAACACTCGCAGATAATTCATTGGCAACTGTCAGAATTAGCAATATTGCTGCTGCTAGCTTAATTAAGCAATATTACAATATTGAACCACTCGTACATATTACATGTCGAGACCGAAACTTAATCGGCTTGCAGTCCCATTTACTTGGATTATCGCTCATTGGCGTTAACGAAATATTAGCCATAACTGGTGATCCTTCAAAAGTTGGTCACTTACCAGGTGCAACCAATGTCTATGATGTTAATTCTAAAGGATTAACTGAACTCGCTCTAAGATTTAATCAAGGTATTAACACTGACGGTGATGCGCTGAAGAAACGTACACACTTCAACATCGCTGGCGCCTTTAACCCTAATGTTCGTAAATTAGATGGTGCCGTCAAAAGATTAGAGAAAAAGATAGAAAGCGGAATGTCTTATTTTATAACACAACCCGTGTACAGCAAAGAGAAAATCATTGAAATTTACCATGCCACTAAGCACTTGAACAAACCATTTTTCATAGGCATTATGCCTATCGCAAGTTACAAAAACGCACTCTTTTTGCATAATGAAGTGCCAGGAATCAAGATGTCAGATGAAATTTTACAACAATTTGAAGCAGTTAAAGATGATAAAGCCAAAACACGAGAACTAAGTCTTAAGCTTTCAAAGGATTTAATCGATACTGTTCATGAATATTTTAATGGTTTATACATTATCACACCGTTTCAAAATGTCGAAGATTCATTAGAACTTGCAGCATACTCAAAATCTATTACTGCTCACAAGGAGGCAATATTATGACAACAATTAAAACATCAAACTTAGGATTCCCAAGATTAGGTAGAAAAAGAGAATGGAAAAAAGCCATCGAAAGTTATTGGGCAAAGAAGATTTCTAAAGAAGAATTAGATCAAACATTAACTGATCTACATAAAGAAAATTTATTATTACAAAAGTACTATCACTTAGATAGCATCCCAGTTGGTGATTTCTCTTTATATGACCATATATTAGATACGTCATTATTATTCAACATCATCCCTGAACGTTTCCAAGGAAGAACTATTGATGATGATTTATTATTTGATATTGCTCGCGGTAATAAAGACCATGTTGCAAGTGCACTTATAAAATGGTTTAACACTAACTATCATTACATCGTACCTGAATGGGACAATGTTGAGCCTAAAGTGAGTCGCAATGTATTATTAGATCGCTTTAAATATGCCCAATCTTTAAACGTTAACGCTCACCCTGTCATTGTTGGTCCGATTACTTTTGTTAAATTATCAAAAGGCGGTCACCAAACTTTTGAAGAAAAAGTTAAAACGTTATTACCACTTTATAAAGAAGTGTTTGAATCATTAATTGATGCAGGTGCTGAGTACATTCAAGTTGATGAGCCAATCTTAGTTACAGACGACAGCGAAAGCTATGAAAATATTACACGTGAAGCTTATGACTATTTCGAAAAAGCTGGTGTTGCTAAAAAATTAGTCATTCAAACATACTTTGAACGTGCACATCTTAAATTCTTAAGTTCTTTACCTGTTGGTGGTTTAGGTTTAGACTTTGTCCATGATAATGGCTATAACCTTAAACAAATTGAAGCAGGAGATTTTGATAAATCAAAAACATTATACGCTGGAATTATTGATGGTCGTAATGTATGGGCAAGTGATATTGAAGCTAAAAAAGTCTTAATCGACAAATTGTTAGCACACACTAATGAGCTTGTCATTCAACCATCATCTTCATTATTACATGTTCCAGTATCTTTAGATGATGAAACATTAGATACAAGTGTTGGCGAAGGCTTAAGCTTTGCAACTGAAAAATTAGACGAATTAGATGCATTGCGTCGCCTATTGAATCAAAACGATAGTGTTAAATATGATAAATTAAAAGCACGTTATGAGCGTTTCCAAAATCAATCATTCAAAAACTTAGATTATGATTTCGAAAGCGTGCGTACTTCAAGACAATCACCATTCGCGCAACGTATTGAACAACAACAAAAACGTTTGAACTTACCGGATTTACCAACAACAACTATTGGATCATTCCCACAAAGCCGAGAAGTTCGAAAATACCGTGCAGATTGGAAGAACAAACGCATTACAGACGAAGCATATGAAACATTCTTAAAAAATGAAATTGCTCGATGGATTAAAATTCAAGAAGACATCGGCTTAGATGTATTAGTTCACGGTGAATTTGAACGTAATGACATGGTTGAATTCTTCGGAGAAAAATTACAAGGTTTCTTAGTAACTAAATTCGGTTGGGTGCAATCATATGGTTCACGCGCCGTAAAACCACCAATCATTTATGGTGATGTAAAATGGACAGCGCCTTTAACTGTTGATGAAACAGTTTATGCACAAAGCTTAACAGATAAACCAGTTAAAGGTATGTTAACTGGACCTGTAACAATTCTAAACTGGTCATTTGAACGTGTTGATTTACCACGTAAAGTCGTTCAAGATCAAATTGCTTTAGCAATCAACGAAGAAGTATTAGCACTTGAAGCTGCAGGAATCAAAGTTATCCAAGTTGACGAACCTGCATTACGTGAAGGCTTACCATTACGCTCTGAATATCACGAACAATATCTTAAAGATGCTGTTTTATCATTTAAACTTGCAACGTCTTCAGTTCGTGATGAAACTCAAATCCATACACATATGTGTTATTCTCAATTCGGTCAAATCATTCATGCTATTCATGACTTAGATGCTGATGTTATTTCAATTGAAACATCTCGTAGCCATGGTGATTTAATTAAAGACTTTGAAGATATTAATTATGATTTAGGTATCGGTCTAGGTGTATATGATATTCATAGTCCACGTATTCCAACAAAAGAAGAAATTACTACAGCAATCAATCGTTCACTACAACAAATCGACCGCTCATTATTCTGGGTAAACCCTGACTGTGGTTTGAAAACGCGAAAAGAAGAAGAAGTTAAAGATGCATTGACTGTACTTGTGAATGCTGTTAAAGCTAAACGCCAAGAATAATCGCAGCATTTATCATATAATAAACTAAAAACGGGTGATTTTATGACACAATATCCTTTATGGCAACAATTAAATACTTTAAAACAAGCAACTTGGGTTGATTTAACGCATACATTTGATCCAGAAATACCACGTTTTAGTGAGTTTGAAAAAGGTGAAGTTTCAACTTTATTCACGGTTAAAGATCATGGTTTCTATGTGCAACGTTGGAATATTGTAACGCAATATGGTACTCACATTGATGCACCAATCCACTTTGTCGAGAACAAACGTTATTTAGAAGACATTGATTTAAAAGAATTGGTATTGCCGTTAATTGTATTAGACTTTTCAACAGAAGTAGCGAACAACAATGATTTCATCGTAACACGTGCGCATATAGAAGCATGGGAAAAAGAGCATGGTACTATTGAACCTGGCACTTTTGTTGCACTTCGTACCGATTGGTCAAAACGTTGGCCTAATATTGAAAAGTTTGAAAACAAAGATGCGAACGGACAACAACATGCACCGGGTTGGGGATTAGATGCTTTGAAGTACTTAATTGAAGAACGCCGTGTTGAAGCTGTTGGTCATGAAACATTCGATACCGATGCATCTGTGGACGTTGTAAAAAATGGTGATTTAGTTGGCGAACGTTATATTCTTGGTCAGGATAAATACCAAGTCGAGTTATTAACTAATTTAGATCAATTACCAACTCGTGGCGCCATCATTTACGCTATCAGCCCTAAACCAAAAGATGCACCTGGGTTCCCTGTTAGAGCATTTGCAATTAAACCATCAAATGACTAATATTACCCAATAAATCCATAAACAAATAAAAACAGGTTATGCCAACATGTAATTAATACTGTTGTGATAACCTGTTTTCTTATTATTTATACTTTGATACAACTGCAGCGATAGCTTGACCGCCACCAATACACAATGATGTTAAACCAGTTTCAACTTCATCATTCAGTTGATGCAATAATGTCACTAAAACTCTAGCACCAGATGCACCAATAGGGTGTCCTAATGCAATAGCGCCACCTTTAACATTCACCTTTTCAGGAGGTAATTTTAATTCACGATCAACAGCTAATGATTGTGCTGCAAATGCTTCATTTAATTCAAATACATCAATATCGCTTAATTCTTTTTTACTACGTTTCAAAGCCTTTTCTACAGCGCCAACTGGTGCAATACCCATAATAGAAGGATCTACACCATGACTTCCAAAGCCATCAAGCACTGCCAATGGTTCGATATTTAATTCTTTAGCTTTGTCTTCTGACATGACTAACATCATCGCAGCACCATCATTGATTCCTGATGCATTACCTGCTGTAACTGTCCCGTCTTTTTTGAAAGCTGGTCTTAAGCGACTTAATTTTTCGACTGATACATTTTCACGTACACCTTCATCCTTAGTGACTAAGATTGGTTCACCTTTACGTTGAGGAATCGATACTGGAACTATTTCACTATCAAATTCACCATTTTGCTGTGCACGTACTGCTTTATGTTGTGAGTTTACAGCAAATGTATCTTGTTCTTCTCTTGAAATACCATATTGCTCTACTAAATTTTCAGCAGTAATACCCATATGATATTGATTAAATACATCTGTTAAACCATCATATACCATGCTATCAACCATTGATTGATGTCCCATTTTAAAACCGAAGCGACTGTTGTTGACAAGCATTGGTGACTGAGACATATTCTCCATACCGCCAGCTAGCACGATGTCATTTTCACCAGTCACAATAGATTGATATGCTAATTGAATCGACTTTAACCCAGAACCACATACTTTATTCACTGTAAATGCAGGTACTGTTTCTGGCAAGCCACCTTTCATAGCAGCAATTCGTGCTGGATTTTGTCCTTGTCCTGCTTGTAGTACGTTACCGATGATAACTTCATCAATCTCACTTGGATTCAAACCCGTCTCTTTAATAATATGTTCTATTAAAGTCGCACCTAAATCATAGGCTGGCACGTCTTTAAACGCACCTCCAAAAACGCCAATAGGTGTCCTGTATGCTGCTGCTAATACGACTCTCGTCATGTCATATTCATCTCCTTATGATATATACAATTTTATTACTAATACGTCTAATGAACCAATACGCCACTAACATCCAATTTATGAAACCAATTGCTACGTATGTTACATTTTCATTCTTGTTATGCATTTAACAAATCATATTATACAATGATGTAATTTGTTTGGGCAATCGGAAACGTAAACGGTTTCACTTTAACATTTCACACTCTTAAATATGCTCTATCATCCTCATCTATAGTACAAAATTATGCTTTGATTTACCACAAATTATCATTAATCATTTCGCGTAATGACTCTAATTAAATTCTATCTATCATTGCATCGCTATTCACAGCTGGTTTCACCATCAATTTCTCATCAATTTTTTATTACCATTACGTCTCTAGTCAAATATTAAATCGCTGATGATTGTTAATTCCGCAATTACCATGCAGTCACCTCTCCTTCCACTTCATCGCCAAATCTGCCCCTATTCACTAGAAAAAATAAATAGTATACTTAGTAAATTAATTACACATCTTAAAGGAGTTAAAATTTTATGGTTAATGCATTAACACCAAAACATTTAGCTGAAAAGCGTGCAGGATTCCATGAGTTGTTCTTTGATTTAATTTTCGTCTATGCCATTCAAAAAATTGCACATGTGATTTTAACAACACAAAACGGTTCCATTTCAGCTGATTTATTTTTCAAATACATCGTCATGAGTTTGTTCTTATGGTTAATGTGGTCTCATCAAACATTTTTTACAAATCGATTTGGTCAAGTTACATTCAAAGACGTCTCGTTTATGATGTTTAATATGTTCATCATGGTCTTCCTATCTAACAGCCTATATCCGGACTTTGAAAAGACATTCTTCCCATTCTTCTTATGCGTGGCAATTATGTATTTAAGTATCGGATTACAGTATTTATTACATATACGTACAGGGTTAGATTATGGCGATAAGCGTACATGTCAAGCTTTTGCGAGCGTAGCCTTTGTGATTTCATTTTTATCATTTCTATCATTAGTACTACCACAAAGTATCCATTACATCCCTGGATTTTTAGGCGTATTCATTGCAGCGACAGGACTTATTCCATTTCAGAAATATCTTGTATTATCACCTGTTAATATGATGCATTTAGTAGAACGTTTTTCGTTACTAACAATTATTATCTTTGGCGAGGTACTGGTTGGTTTAGCTTCGTCATCATTTAGCATTGATCATTTTAGTTACATTTATATATTCCAATTTATGATTTTAATTAGTCTTTTCGGTGTATATTGGATCATTACTGAAAATTACATTAATCATAAATTGTCATCTATCGGTTTCCGTTTATCGTATACGCATCTATTAATCAATATCGCTTTAGGTGTGATTAATGCTGCAATTGTTTTTAGTAATAACAATAAACTAAATGACTTGTTTGAAATTAATATGATGTATATCAGTGTTTTAATATTCTATATTGGATTATGGTTAATCACGCCTTATTTCCATAATGAACTGACAAACGCAAAATATATTTCTTCTTCACTAGGCATACTTGTAGTATCATATATCATCAGCCTTATCTTTAAGGGGCATGACCAAGTAATGATTATCTCGGTATCCGTTGCGACTTTCTGCATCATGCTGATTTATTTTAAAAATCAACGTCTACGTAATAAACATGAATAAATAGTATTCACCTCGGTCAAAGTATTTGAACTGAATCCAAAAGTGTCGAACTTCACATTATACTTTTGGATTCAGTTATGCTACATGATCGAGGTTTTTAAATATTTCCAAGGAAATCGTTAGCCTATACAATCATCAAATGATACACGCAAATAAATTTCAGCAACATACTCAATGATATATACACGTTAATCCTCACTATAAAAGGATGCAATTCCCACATAACCTAATCTTCTAAAAACAAATGATATGATATAGAGATGTCACCTCAACCTATCATCCCGCATTTCATTCCACAACACCAAAAAGAGCAGATGATAATCGTATTGATTTATCACCTGCTCTAAATATTATTTCAATGACTAGCTTCACACCAAGAATATTGATTATAGTTCTTGTTTGTTAAAAATTTTAATAGACAATATATAAGAAACACTTGTTATAACGATACCAATGACCGCATATACTATGACAACTAACCATCCTTCAGTGCTAATTTTTTCAAATTCTAATGCCGATGCACCACTAACCATACCATATATAAAGAAAAAGACCACGAAAGAAAAAAGTAGTAGGATAGATGCAACTATCATAATGACATTAGAGTTTTCAGCGCCAAATTTAAATGTCAATGGGAAAATGATAGAGTATGCCCCTATGATACCAAAACTCATTAAACCTGACATAATACCAATCATCACACTTTGGGTCACGATCGTAGTCACAACTAATCCAATCATTAAACTTGCACCGAATAAGATTAAATAAAAGGCAAAGTATGACTTAATATAATCACTACGTTTAACCGGTAAAGTAGATACATAATACATCCATCTTGAGTCTTTTTCATGTTTAATATTATCAGTAATGGGTGTGATTAACATAACCCCAGCCATTGCCGAACTCATCAACGGATTAAATACTGCAAAGTATCCCGCAGCTATGATAGCGACTATAAAATAAATATATGTTTGCTTTCTCGTTGCATAAAAACTACTTAGGAACATACCTTTCATTATACTTCACCTCGCATTATGATTTTCGTAGCGTCATCAATGTGTTTTAAAGGCTCTGCATTTTCAATTTCTGCATAATCTTTAACTAAAATTTGATATTTCCCCTTTGACAATCTAGAAGCAATGATTAAATGCTTAGGAATTTCAACATCTTTATCTCCTGTCGTAACAATTCCATATTGTGCTAAAAGTATATCTTTCTGTTCAGTTAAAATCATTCGTCCATCTTTCATAAACACTAATTTATCCGCTAATTGTTCTATATCTTCAGAAATATGCGATGATATTAAGATGCCTCCACCTTGAGCGACAAAATCTTCTAATAGTTCCATTACTTCTTCTCTTCCAGAAACATCCATACCTGCAGTTGCTTCATCTAAGATTAATAACTTCACATCATGAGAAAGCGCAATCGTTAAAGCTATCTTCATTCGCATCCCTCTTGAAAAAGTTTTAATTTTAGTTTGTAGTGGTAACTCGAAATATTTGATTAAATCAAAGAATTTTTGACTATTCCAAGTCGTATAAATAGATTGAAATACTTTATCAATATCTTTAATAGTCAATTTATTAGGTACTCTCAGATCATCAAACACAACACCTATGTGTTCTTTATATTCGACATCATCCGCAGCATGTTCTTCTCCAAAAAATGCAATACTACCGTTATCTTTATGTCGATTGCCTACTAGAATATTAATTAATGTCGATTTACCTGAGCCATTTTTCCCAATTAATCCAACTGTCTCATTAGTAGAAATCGTTAAAGATGCATCTTGCAATTTAAAATCCGAATCTTTGTATTGTTTGTTCACACGATCTACGTTTAACAATGTTGTCATATCCATGCTCCTCTTTGTTTAATTTTAATAAAAACGTCTTCTCTTCAATAAATAGCTAAAGGCGTTATATATGAAAATAGCAATGATAAGTAGCAAACTAAAGCTTTGATTAATTCCTGTAGCAATTGAATAAGACCCTATAAAAATAATGGCTAGTATCAATATTGATAAGTTGATCGCATATGTTTTAAATAATGCAATTAATTCTATATGGCGTTCACCTTCATCCAATATTTCCAATCGCTTTTCAGTGTAATTCTTATCTGCAATTTTTGGCATTCTGTCATCAAATTTTCTATTAAACAGTGTAAATTGTGTATTGAAAATAGCACTAGCAAAAAATGGTATTAAAAAGAATAGCATTGCATTTGCTTCAGCTTGCCCTACCACAAAAATTAGTAACACTACAAAGGCAATAATTGTCTGTATAACGCTTAATATACTTCCATTTAAAACATAACGATTCGCAAGCAATTCATATTGATCTGTTGCATCGATATCTACCTCTTCATCTACAAGTCGCTTATACTTCAATGCACGTCTTTGATTCATCAAAACAATGGCTTCTACCAATATGAT
>NZ_JACYHC010000893.1:0-1033 GCF_017152085.1 Staphylococcus sp. EG-SA-2 | reverse complement strand
AATAGATGCTTTGAAGGACGTATCATTTACGGTCAATCGCAATGATATTTTTGGTGTGATTGGATATAGTGGTGCAGGAAAAAGTACGTTGGTAAGACTCGTGAATCATCTTGAAGCTGCCTCGAATGGACAAGTGATTGTAGATGGACATGATATTACGAATTATAGCGAAAAAGGCATGCGAGAAATTAAGAAAGATATCGGTATGATATTTCAGCATTTCAATTTATTAAATTCAGCTACGGTATTTAAAAATGTAGCAATGCCACTCATTTTAAGTAAGAAAAGCAAAACAGAAATTAAGCAACGAGTAACGGAAATGCTTGAATTTGTAGGATTGAGTGATAAAAAAGACCAATTTCCTGATGAATTATCTGGTGGGCAGAAGCAAAGGGTGGCTATTGCAAGAGCGCTTGTTACTAATCCGAAAATACTCCTATGCGATGAAGCAACAAGCGCATTGGATCCAGCAACGACTGCTTCGATATTGACGTTATTAAAGAATGTCAATCAAACCTTTGGCATTACAATTATGATGATTACACATGAAATGCGCGTTATTAAAGACATTTGTAATCGTGTTGCTGTAATGGAAAAGGGGCAAGTGGTTGAAACAGGAACTGTTAAAGAGGTGTTTAGTCATCCTAAAACGACGATTGCTCAAAATTTTGTGTCTACAGTTATACAGACTGAGCCAAGTACATCATTGATTCGTCGATTGAATGACGAACAAGTTGGCGGTTTTAAAGATTATAAAATCTTCGTCGAGGAAACTCAGGTGACACAACCGATTATAAATGACTTGATTCAAATTTGTGGCAGAGAGGTTAAAATTTTATTTTCATCTATGTCAGAAATACAAGGTAACACCGTATGTTATATGTGGCTTCGATTTAATATGGATCAACAATTTGATGACACGGCAATAAATCAATATTTCAAAGAGAAAAATATTCAATTTGAGGAGGTGCATTAACATATGTTTGGTTCTGATTTAGACAGTGCACAGTTATTACAAGCATTGTACGAAACG
>NZ_JACYHC010000892.1:0-1033 GCF_017152085.1 Staphylococcus sp. EG-SA-2 | reverse complement strand
GGCTGGACTCAAGTAAAAATGAAAGCTGTTCTTCATAATGAAGCCATCAAAAATGTACTTGAAAAAATTGATTCGTCTCAATTAGACTATATCGTCATTGATCAGTTCGCAAAACGCGAAGTGTATAGCCATTACGCATTATCCGATATACCACTTCCAAAGAAAACAAAATTTGAAACAAAAGGAGAATCGAAGTCATTAGCCATTGCAGTGGCAAGCATAATTTCTAGATACGCATTTATTACATATATGGATCAAATATCAAAATATATTAATATGACGATTCCTAAAGGTGCCGGTGCTAAAGTCGATGTAATTGCCGCAAAAATTATAAAAAAATACGGTCTTTCACGTTTAGATACCATTTCAAAAAAGCATTTTAAAAATCGTGAAAAAGCCCAAAAAATTTTAAAGCCTCTTTGATTTTTAATCATTAGAGGCTTTTATGCAGTTGTGCGAAGCATCATCTGTATTCCGCTGTTCCTCTTTGATTTATAAAATGAATTGGATCCTAATAGGTGATCCTATTAGGTAAGTCATACTAATTTGCTTTGCTCATAAGTATGACTTTATATGCAGTGATGCGAAGCATCATCTGTAATCCACTGTGCCTCTATGATTTATAAAATCAAGATAAATTGGATCCTAATAGGAAATCCTATTAGGTAAGTCATACTAATTTGCTTTGCTCATAAGTATGACTTTATATGCAGTTGTGAGAAGCATCATCTGTATTCCGCTGTGCCTCTTTGATTTTTAAATGAATCGAAACCTAATTGGTGAATCCAAAAATAAAACCCCATGTTAAGGATATCAATCTACTTCAGATATCCTTATACATGGGGTTTAAATCATTATCTAATAACAGCACCTTGTTCAATTAATGCTGCTTCAATTTCCGCTTGCACTTTTGAAACGCGCTCATCTGTCAATGTTTCTTCTGTGTCTAAATAATTTAAACGTATTGCAATTGATTTTTTACCTTTTTCTAAATGTTCGCCCTGATATACATCAAAGACAAGTGTATCTTTTA
>NZ_JACYHC010000891.1:0-1035 GCF_017152085.1 Staphylococcus sp. EG-SA-2 | reverse complement strand
ATATCGTCTTTCGACACGTTGTAAGTGAAGCAGCTAGACCGGATGTGTTTTTCACTGAATTTACAAATACTGAAAGCTTTTGCCACCCTGAAGGCATACATAGTGTGCGCGGACGCTTAACTTTTAGTGAAGATGAACAGCCGATGGTCGCTCATATATGGGGAGATAAGCCAGAACAGTTCCGTGAAACGAGTATTCAATTAGCTAAAATGGGCTTTAAAGGCATAGACTTAAATATGGGATGTCCTGTAGCAAATGTTGCTAAAAAGGGTAAGGGTTCCGGCTTAATCTTAAGACCTGACGTTGCTGCCGAAATTATTCAAGCGACTAAAGCAGGTGGGCTTCCGGTAAGTGTTAAAACACGCCTTGGCTACTATGAAATCGATGAATGGAAAGATTGGTTGAAGCACGTCTTCGAACAAGACATTGCCAATTTATCTATTCATCTTCGTACACGTAAAGAAATGAGTAAAGTAGATGCACATTGGGAATTAATCGAAGCTATTAAAAATTTACGTGACGAAATTGCACCAAATACATTGTTAACAATTAACGGTGATATTCCCGATAGAAAAACAGGACTTGAACTGGCAGAAAAATATGGCATTGATGGCGTCATGATTGGTAGAGGCATTTTCCACAATCCATTCGCTTTTGAAAAAGAACCACGTGAACACACAAGCAAAGAACTATTAGATCTGTTGAGATTGCATCTATCATTGTTTAACAAATATGAGAAAGATGAAATACGACAATTCAAGAGCTTGCGTAGATTCTTTAAAATCTATGTGCGTGGCATAAGAGGCGCTAGCGAACTTCGCCATCAATTGATGAACACACAATCAATTGCAGAAGCAAGAGCACTTCTAGATGAATTTGAAGCCCAAATGGACGAAGACGTTAAAATTGAATTATAGTATGAGTAATAAAGTTTATGGATGATATTTCCCAATTTAACACGGATTGAACACTTTCTACTTAGGTATTATCTTGGTTTTCCTGATAGGATAACTCCCGATGATGCCTTTTTACTTA
>NZ_JACYHC010000890.1:0-1035 GCF_017152085.1 Staphylococcus sp. EG-SA-2 | reverse complement strand
ATATCGTCTTTCGACACGTTGTAAGTGAAGCAGCTAGACCGGATGTGTTTTTCACTGAATTTACAAATACTGAAAGCTTTTGCCACCCTGAAGGCATACATAGTGTGCGCGGACGCTTAACTTTTAGCGAAGATGAACACCCGATGGTCGCTCATATATGGGGAGATAAGCCAGAACAGTTCCGTGAAACGAGTATTCAACTAGCTAAAATGGGCTTTAAAGGCATTGACTTAAATATGGGATGTCCTGTAGCAAATGTTGCTAAAAAGGGTAAGGGTTCCGGCTTAATCTTAAGACCGGATGTCGCTGCCGAAATTATTCAAGCAACTAAAGCAGGTGGGCTTCCGGTAAGTGTTAAAACACGCCTTGGCTACTATGAAATCGATGAATGGAAAGATTGGTTGA
Organism: Staphylococcus sp. EG-SA-2; assembly: GCF_017152085.1. NCBI lineage: Bacteria > Bacillati > Bacillota > Bacilli > Caryophanales > Staphylococcaceae > Staphylococcus > Staphylococcus sp. EG-SA-2. Next base: position 630 of record NZ_JACYHC010000890.1, on the reverse strand, counting down.
AGCACGTCTTCGAACAAGATATTGCCAATTTATCTATTCATCTTCGTACACGTAAAGAAATGAGTAAAGTAGATGCACATTGGGAATTAATCGAAGCTATTAAAAATTTACGTGACGAAATTGCACCAAATACATTGTTAACAATTAACGGTGATATTCCCGATAGAAAAACAGGACTTGAACTGGCAGAAAAATATGGCATCGATGGTGTCATGATTGGTAGAGGCATTTTCCATAATCCATTCGCTTTTGAAAAAGAACCACGCGAACACACAAGCAAGGAACTATTAGATCTATTGAGATTGCATTTATCATTGTTTAACAAATATGAAAAAGATGAAATACGACAATTCAAGAGCTTGCGTAGATTCTTTAAAATCTATGTGCGTGGCATAAGAGGCGCTAGCGAACTTCGCCATCAATTGATGAACACACAATCAATTGCAGAAGCACGAGCACTTCTAGATGAATTTGAAGCCCAAATGGACGAAGACGTTAAAATAGAATTATAGTATGAGTAATAAAGTTTATGGATGATATTTCCCAATTTAACACGGATTGAACACTTTCTACTTAGGTATTATCTTGGTTTTCCTGATAGGATAACTCCCGATGATGCCTTTTTACTTA
>NZ_JACYHC010000889.1:0-1039 GCF_017152085.1 Staphylococcus sp. EG-SA-2 | reverse complement strand
AGTGGTTATGGTGCTGACACGTCAGGTATTCAATGGGCAGACAATGCGACATTTGAAACGAAAATTAATAATGGTAGCTTAAATTTAAAAGTACAAGATGAGTATAAAGATTACTATGATAAAAAAGTTGAAGCTGTTAAAAATTTATTGGCTAAAGCTAAAACGGATAGTAACAAAGACAATGTATATGTGAATTTCTTGAGTGTAGCGTCTGGAGGTAGCGCATTTAATAGTACTTATAACTATGCATCACATATAAATCCTGAAATTGCAAAAACGATTAAAGAAAACGGGAAAGCTAGAACTGGTTGGCTGATTGTTGACTATGCAGGATATCCGTGGCCTGGATATGATGATATCGTAAGTGAAATTATAGATAGTAATAAATAAGGATTCAATAATGATATTAAGACGAGTATGAAAATAGTTAGATTCTAATTATTTTCACTACTCGTTTTTATTTTGAAAATAAGTAATAATTCAACGATATTATAAATTGAACAGATTGTTTGTGAAATTTTTGATAATATTAAAGTGAAAAAGTGTTATAAATTGATAAATATATGTAATTAACAAAAACAAATCATTTTAAAAAGAAGAGAGTTGTAAGATGATGAAACGATTAAACAAATTAGTGTTAGGCATTATTTTTCTGTTTTTAGTCATTAGTATCACTGCTGGTTGTGGCATAGGTAAAGAAGCGGAAGTTAAGAAAAGCTTTGAAAAAACATTGAGTATGTACCCTATTAAAAATCTAGAGGATTTATACGATAAGGAAGGCTATCGTGATGATCAGTTTGATAAAAATGATAAAGGTACATGGATTATAAATTCTGAAATGGTTATTCAACCTAATAATGAAGATATGGTAGCTAAAGGCATGGTTCTATATATGAATAGAAATACCAAAACAACAAATGGTTACTACTATGTCGATGTGACTAAGGACGAGGATGAAGGAAAACCGCACGACAATGAAAAAAGATATCCGGTTAAAATGGTCGATAATAAAATCATTCCAACAAAAGAAATTAAAGAT
>NZ_JACYHC010000888.1:0-1042 GCF_017152085.1 Staphylococcus sp. EG-SA-2 | reverse complement strand
CTTAAAATCTAAAGGTATCAAGAGTGATGTTATCGATAAATAACTGAAAGCCATCATTGCGACATGTAACACATCATTACATGAGCTTTAATTCATGACAATTCTTTATCTTTAAAAGTGACTAATCAATTTAGCTAAAGTCATCATTTGGGCATCAAGCAGCATATTACTGTTTGATGCTTTTTTAATTGCCTTAAATTCACTATCCATCCTAAAATTCCCATTAGTTGACGCATTTGACTATATACCTAACATATTCCATACTTATATTGACTCTATAAACAAAGGATGATCATGATGAAAGTTCGAATTACTTTTATTATTTTAGCAATTTTATCGACGATTGTTTGCTTGTTCTTAACAGCAATGCATCCAACAGGACCAAACACAGTAACTTTTGAACAGCCATATTTATTCACCCTCAACATCATTATAATGGTATTAGTCGCATTACCTTCACTTGTTTTAGCTATATATGATTATATGAGTTTTAGAATTTCTTCTGCTATTTTACAATTTCTAGGGGCTATCTCTTGGTTCTTTTTATCATTGATATTATCGCTCACACAATTTACACCTTTTACATTAGCGTCATTTATAACTTCAATTATTTTGTTCGTAAGCGCAATTATCACATTAGCTATTGGTGGTAAGTCTGTTGATAAGAATGACTTCCATTAAATTCCAAATACAAAAAAGGTTCTGAAGGCAGCTATAAAACACAGCTTTTCAGAACCTCTATACTTCTATTCAATGATATATGGTTTGCAATTTTCAACTTTTAAATCCACAGCTTCTTCCCTTGAAACTTTGTTAAAATAAACCATCAAACAACGAATGACAACTTGATGTGCAACAATGACGATATCATCTTTTTGTGTATCTTCATTGACAACATGATTCATAAAATGTTCGACGCGTTGATATACATCTTCATAACTTTCTCCTTCAGGCGCTTTTTGTGAAAAACTATGACGAAAGTCTTTAAAGTTTGGATCATTGAAATATTTTTCATATTTCGGATTCGCACTGATTTCATCTT
>NZ_JACYHC010000887.1:0-1065 GCF_017152085.1 Staphylococcus sp. EG-SA-2 | reverse complement strand
ACTTCAAATGGTGTCGGTATCTCAATTTCAGAGATTGCGACATCGATTGGTAAATGTAAATGAACTGGGCGTCTTTCGGCGATTGCTGTATTAATTAAACGTGGTATTTCGGTTGTTGCATTTTCAGGTGTGATATAACCTTGTGCAACGGTTATATGTGCAAACATTTTTCGGTAGTCGTCAAATGTACCTTCACCAAGTGAGTGATGTACATATTTACCGGCTTGTTCAACAGCACGTGTCGGCGCACCTGTAATCGCAATGACAGGTATGCGTTCAGCATATGAACCTGCGATACCGTTGACGGCACTTAATTCGCCAACACCAAATGTAGTAACTAATGCAGCGAGTCCATTAAGACGGGCATAACCGTCCGCTGCGTAACTTGCGTTTAATTCATTTGTATTTCCTACCCAATCTACATTGGGATTGCTGATAATATCGTCTAGAAAAGCGAGATTAAAATCACCAGGAACACCAAAAATTTTATCGACGCCTGCTCGATGAAAAGCGTCAATTAAGTAAGCTCCAATGCGTTGTTTCATAAAAAAACCACCTTTTCTCTATATTTACACTTAAAATGATAGCCTCGAATACAGTGTAAGGTCAAGGAAGTTGACTTTGTTGTGAAAACGCTAACAATAGTGAACAATTAATACTTTTTAGGAAATGAGTATGAAGGGGGGCTTAAATTGATGATCTTAAAATTCAAAATTTAAGGGGAGAGCGAACTATCAATGATGCCGCAAAATACAATAGCAAAGAAAAAACAGGCGCGTCACCTTATGAAGGTATACGCACCTGTTTATAGTAAGCATTATTTAGCTTCAAATAATTGATCGCCAAATGAAATGTTGCCATGTTCACCTTGTTTAAAATCAAGGTTTGTAATGTTTCCTTGTGTCACGATAATAGGCGTAATATCACTCTTTGCATGATTGCGGATGTAGTCTAAATCAAAGTTGATTAATAAATCACCTTGTTTAACTTCTTGACCTTCCTCAACATGTAAAGTAAAGCCTTCTCCGTTTAATTTAACAGTGTCTAAACCGATGTGGATTAATA
>NZ_JACYHC010000886.1:0-1065 GCF_017152085.1 Staphylococcus sp. EG-SA-2 | reverse complement strand
GATTATAAAAATCAACTAAAGGCTGGCTACTGCCGCTATGCGCGATTAAGTAATTACAAAATGGTGACCCTTGCAAAAAATCACCATTATCTATTTTAAAACTTTGGTCATACTGCCTTCTGTCTTGTTCTATAACATGATTCGCTAGTAACAATCCCATAGGTTGATATTGATTTCTACTCGTAAAATCTGTTGGGAAAATATAACCATGTACGTCACTCACGACATAAAATGCTATGTTTGACATCCTCACTCACTCCTTCAATCACAAACATCTTTCTTATTTCTATTATATATTTATTTGAAGTCTGTTGTAATCAAGGTTTTGTCACCGAGTTTTAAACGAATCTTTGAACCTTCCATACTTTCAAGTACTTTAGCATTGATCTTAATTGTAGCATTTCCGTTTTCATCTGCTTTAACTGTTGGCAAAGTACTGTAACCTGGTGGGTTATAATCGTTATCTTTACTTGAAAATTGTCCGATTTGACGTCCGCCTTCTTTGTAAATACCAACTCTAAGATTTTCAAGTGTTTGATTTGCTTCAAATCCTTTTAAATGTATTGTCACTTCAAATGGCTCATTTACAGAAACATTTTGCGGGATATCAAATGATATTTTTACGTTCTGATTTGGTGGCGTATGATCATCTGGTGTGTTTGGCTGAGGATCCGCGCCTTTTTCACTGCCATAACTACCTGCTTTAAATGTTGTTGGGTCATACCATTTATAACCACTCGGCGGTTGTGACCATGGCTCTTTTTCAGGCTCAGTTGAACGCTCTGGTCGTTCAAAATCAAGCAACTTAGTCTTTGTATCTAATGTTAGTCCACTCGCCTTAAGTGATTTCCCATCACTATCTTTAGACATCCAAGCCGTTATATTATTTAATAGCTTACCGTTGTCTTGTTCTTTAAAACCATCATATGTTTTCTTCTTTTCTCCATTATCTTCTCTTACATATTTGGGCGAACTATCTTCCACAAGTGATGAATCACCGATAAATGCTGCTTTACCTTTTCCAACTTTAGAAATTGCTACATAGGGGCCTTCTGCTTTACCGCC
>NZ_JACYHC010000885.1:0-1065 GCF_017152085.1 Staphylococcus sp. EG-SA-2 | reverse complement strand
CATGTTCGTGCCCCCTTTTAAATTTAACCATTACTTAATAGTATAAATCATTTTCTTTAATTTTCGACTAAAATGCTTAATATATTTAACTAGTAGCAAACAAATTTTAAATAACAGTATTTTTTAACACTAGATTTTAACAATGAACTTTATTTATAATCAGATGAACTATTTATTTTCCAAATATAGTTACTAAACAAAAGTTTTTTCATGATTAATATAAGCCGTTATCAATCTTCATTTTCCAAGCATAAATCGCCCAGCTATTAATATAGGCTGGACGATTCTTTTTATTATCATAATATATATTTTAAGTAACGACCCTAAAACTTATGGATATAAACGGTTTAATAATCTTGGGAATGGCGCTGTTTCACGAACGTGTTCAACACCAGAAATCCATGCTACTGTACGTTCTAAACCTAAACCAAATCCACAGTGTGGCACACTACCATAACGACGTAAGTCTAAGTAGTAACTATATGCTTCTTCGTCTAATCCATGTTCTTTAACGCGTTGTTCTAACAATTCTAAGTCATCCACACGTTCAGATCCACCAATAATTTCACCGTATCCTTCAGGTGCAATTAAGTCTGCACATAATACAGTTTCTTCATTTTCAGGATTTGGTTGCATATAGAAAGGCTTAATTTTAGTTGGATAATTAGTAATAAACACCGGTAAATCATAATGATTAGCAATGGCTGTTTCATGTGGCGCACCAAAATCTTCGCCCCATTCAATATCATCAAAGCCTTCTGATTTTAAGAATTCAATTGCATCATCATATGAAATTCTAGGGAATGGTGTCGCAACTTTTTCAAGTTTTGATGTATCACGCTCTAAAATTTTCAACTCTAGTTTACAATTTTCTAAAACTGATTTTACAACATGTGTTACATATTGTTCTTGAATTTCTAAACTTTCAGCATGATTTATGAAAGCCATTTCCCCTTCAATCATCCAGAACTCGATCAAGTGTCTACGTGTTTTTGATTTTTCAGCTCTGAAAGTTGGACCAAATGAAAATACTTTTCCGTGTGCCATTGCTGCAGCTTCTAAGTA
>NZ_JACYHC010000884.1:0-1065 GCF_017152085.1 Staphylococcus sp. EG-SA-2 | reverse complement strand
CATGTTCGTGCCCCCTTTTAAATTTAACCATTACTTAATAGTATAAATCATTTTCTTTAATTTTCGACTAAAATGCTTAATATATTTAACTAGTAGCAAACAAATTTTAAATAACAGTATTTTTTAAAACTAGATTTTAACAATGAACTTTATGGATAATCAGATGAACTATTTATTTTCCAAATATAGTTACTAAACAAAAGTTTGTTCATGATTAATATAAGCCGTTATCAATCTTCATTTTGCAAGCATAAATCGCCCAGCTATTAATATAGGCTGGACGATTCTTTTTATTATCATAATATAAATTTTAAGTAACGATCCTAAAACTTATGGATATAAACGGTTTAATAATCTTGGAAATGGCGCAGTTTCACGAACGTGTTCAACACCAGAAATCCATGCTACTGTGCGCTCTAAACCTAAACCAAATCCACAGTGTGGCACACTACCATAACGACGTAAGTCTAAGTAGTAACTATATGCTTCTTCGTCTAATCCATGTTCTTTAACGCGTTGTTCTAACAATTCTAAGTCATCCACACGTTCAGATCCACCGATAATTTCACCGTATCCTTCAGGTGCAATTAAGTCTGCACATAAGACAGTTTCTTCATTCTCAGGATTTGGTTGCATATAGAAAGGCTTAATTTTAGTTGGATAATTAGTAATAAACACCGGTAAATCATAATGATTAGCAATGGCAGTTTCATGTGGCGCACCAAAATCTTCACCCCATTCAATATCATCAAAGCCTTCTGCTTTTAAGAATTCAATTGCATCATCATATGAAATTCTAGGGAATGGTGTCGCAACTTTTTCAAGTTTTGATGTATCACGCTCTAAAATTTTCAACTCTAGTTTACAATTTTCTAAAACTGATTTTACTACATGTGTTACATATTGTTCTTGAATTTCTAAACTTTCAGCATGATTTGTGAAAGCCATTTCCCCTTCAATCATCCAGAACTCGATCAAGTGTCTACGTGTTTTTGATTTTTCAGCTCTGAAAGTTGGACCAAATGAAAATACTTTTCCGTGTGCCATTGCTGCAGCTTCTAAGTA
>NZ_JACYHC010000883.1:0-12151 GCF_017152085.1 Staphylococcus sp. EG-SA-2 | reverse complement strand
CCACTTTTTGAAATACGCTTTAAGTGTACCTTAGGAATGATTTGGTCTGTATCGATATTGTCGTTGAAGAGAGGGACTATTTTACCTTTATATGTTGTAATAGGTTTGATTGCTGCCATTTAAACAACCACCTTTCTTACGTCCACAAATTTACCATGAATAGCTGCTGCTGCTGCCATAGCAGGGGATACTAAATGTGTTCTTGCACCTTTGCCTTGTCGTCCTTCAAAGTTTCGATTACTTGTAGATGCACAATGTACGCCCTCAGGTACTTGGTCAGGATTCATGCCTAAACACATTGAACATCCTGGTTCACGCCATTCAAATCCTGCATTTTTAAAGATAGTATCTAGACCTAATTTTTCTGCTTCTTTTTTTACTGTACGAGAACCTGGTACGACAATAGCTGTAATATTTGGATGAACTTTATTTCCTTTAACAATATGACTAGCTTCAATCAAATCTGATAGTCTAGCATTTGTACATGAACCGAGAAAAACATACCCTAAGTCGATGTCTTCAGCTTTTTGACCTGGTTCTAACCCCATATAATCATACGCACGTTGATCGTTGATATCATTGATTTCAGGGAATGGTTCACTGAAATTAACACCCATTTCAGGATTAGTTCCCCATGTCACTTGTGGTTCTAATGTTGAAACATCAAGTTCAATTACACGATCAAATATCGCGTCGTCATCAGAATATAGCTCACGCCACTTATCAACTGATTTAGCGAAGTTATCGGCAAATGGTCTCCCTTTAACATATTCAAATGTTATATCATCAGGTTGGATTATGCCGTATTTGGCACCACCTTCGATAGCCATGTTACAAATAGTCATTCGACCGTCCATTGAAAGGTTTTTAATTGTTTCGCCAGTAAATTCCAAAGCATAGCCTGTACCAAAATCAACACCATACGTTTTAATTAAATGCAGAATAATGTCCTTAGCATAGACGCCTGTTGGTAAGGTACCATTAATATCGATTTTTAAGTTTTTGGGTTTTGTTTGCCATAGCGTTTGAGTTGCGAAAACATGTTCAACTTCACTTGTTCCAATTCCAAATGCAATAGCACCAAATGCTCCATGTGTTGCTGTGTGAGAGTCACCACAAACGATTGTTTTGCCGGGCTGTGTAAGTCCTGTCTCAGGTCCTACCATGTGAACAATACCTTGTTCATCAGAGCCCATATCAAAAATATGCACCCCAAAATCTATGGCGTTTTTTTGTAATGTTGTGATTTGTTTGTTTGCAATTTCATCTTTAATATTGAAAATATCAATAGTAGGAACATTGTGATCGAGTGTTGCAAATGTTAAATCTGGGCGTCTTAATTTTCTGTTTTGAAGCCTAAGTCCTTCAAATGCTTGAGGAGAAGTAACTTCATGTATAAGGTGTAAATCAATGTATAATAGTTGCGGTTCGCCCAATTTCCCGTATAACACATGTCTGTTCCACACCTTGTCAAATAATGTTTGACCCATTTACATCTCCCCCTTAGTGATTCAATTTTTGAGATAGAATTTCGAAAATATCAGTAGTATTCAATTTGCCGCCTAAATCTGCTGTCGTTTGCCCATGTTCAATCATGTTATAAATATGTTGTTCTAATTCATCTGCAGCATCTGGTTGATTTAAGCTTTCACGTAAACACATCGCTAAAGATAGAATCATTCCAAATGGATTGGCAACGTTTTTACCTGCAATATCTGGTGCTGATCCATGAATAGGCTCATACAATCTTGGACCATCGTTACTAAAACTAGCAGAAGGTGATAAACCAAGTGAACCAGGAATCACTGAAGCTTCATCACTTAAAATATCGCCAAATAAGTTTTCACATACGATGACGTCAAATTGTTTTGGATTTGTGATTAAATGCATACTACAAGCATCAACAAGTAAGTGATTTACTGTTACTTCTGGATATAATTGACTTACTTCATTTACGACTTTGCGCCACAATTTACTAGAAGCTAATACATTTTCTTTATCAACTGATGTTAGTTTTCCTCGTCTTGAAGCGGCCAATTTAAATGCTACGTGAACAATGCGTTCTATTTCTTCTCTTGTATAAGTAAGAGAATCTAAGGCCTCGTGATTATTAAAATGTCTAGGTTCTCCAAAATAAATACCACTTGTCAATTCACGGACTATAACTAAATCTGTGCCTTCAACGCGTTCTTCCTTTAAAGGTGATAAAGAACTAGCGCCTTTGACAACGGTAGTGGGGCGAATATTTGCAAATAAATTTAAGGATTTACGCAATTTTAATAATCCTTGTTCTGGTCGATTGTTAGGATCTGTCCATTTAGGTCCACCGATTGCACCCAGTAAAATAGCATCTGCTCTTTTACACGCATTTAAGGTTTTCTCAGTTAAAGGCTCGCCGAATGTATCAATAGAGGCACCACCAAATTCGTGGTGCTCTATTTGATAATTAAAGTTATATTTATTACTTATAATTTCAAGCAATGATAGAGATCCGTTCAAAATTTCTGGACCGATTCCATCACCAGGTAGGGCAACAATGTTATAAGTCATAATTAATTACCTACCTTCTCAACATTTTCAGCTGCAAATTTAGCATGTGCTTCTACGTATGCTTTACAAGAGGCTTGTAAAATATCATGATCAATACCAAAGCCATTGACAGTCTTACCTTCAATCAATAAATTTACATGTACTTCTGCTTGGGCATCAGTACCTTCAGTGACAGAATTAATACGATAATCAATTAATTCTGTTTCTTTCTGGAAAATACGATCAACTGCATTGTAAATTGCTACGATTGAACCAGTACCAATACTTGAATCCTGGTAAATATGACCCTCTTTATCTTTAACAACAACAACAGCACTTTGAAGGCCGCTAGAGACATATTGTAGTTGTAGTGTTTCCAATTTATAAAGTGCTTGATGCTCATGCTCAGAACCTTGAATAATCGCATGAATATCTCTATCTGAAACAGATTTCTTTTTGTCCGCAATGGTCTTGAATTGTTTAAATAAATCTATTTGCGCTTCTTTATCAATGTTATAACCTAATGCTTTTAACTTCTCTGAGAAGGCGTGTTTACCAGATAATTTTCCTAATGGAAGTTCAGTCGTGCTTACACCAACAAGTTGAGGTGTCATAATTTCATATGTTTCACGATGTTTTAATACGCCATCTTGGTGAATACCTGATTCATGACTAAATGCATTTTGGCCAACAATTGCTTTATTTCTAGGCACTCGAATACCTGCATATCTTGAAATTAAATCCGATGTTTTTTTAGTTTCTTCGAGATTAAGGGCAGTTTGAGCACCATAATGATCATTTCGAACGTATAGTGCAAGCGCGACTTCTTCAAGTGCTGCATTACCTGCTCGTTCACCAATACCATTTACAGTGCCTTCAATTCGTCTCGCACCGCCTTCAATTGCAGCTAAACTATTTGAAACAGCCATTCCTAAATCGTCATGGCAATGAGCACTATAAATAATTTCATTTGAAGATGTTACAGATTCTGTTAAGGTTTTGAAAATATGTGCATATTCATCATGGTAACTGTAGCCGACTGTATCAGGAATATTAATAACTGTAGCTCCAGCGTCAACGGCAGTTTGTACACATTTCACTAAGAATGGTAATTCAGTACGCGTTGCATCTTCAGGTGAAAATTGAACAACGTCAAATAATTGTTTCGCGTATGTGACATGTTCTTTAATAGATGCTAAAACGTCTTCTTGAGACATTTTAAGTTTATGTTCAAGATGAATAGGTGATGTTGCTATAAAAACATGCACGACCGGCTTCGCTGCATCTTTTGTTGCTTCATATACAGCATCGATGTCAGATTTTTTACATCTAGCTAAACCACATACAGCCGTTGTTGTTAATGTTTGTGCAATTGCTTGAACAGATTTAAAGCTACCTGTACTTGAAGCAGGAAATCCAGCTTCAATAACATCTACACCCCATTTTTCTAATTGCAATGCAATACGCAAGCGTTCATCAAAAGTAAAATTCACTCCTGGTGTTTGTTCACCGTCTCTTAGTGTCGTATCAAAAATTTGAATATGACTACTCATATTTAACAACTCCTCATTGTAGGTCTATCTTATTTTTCAATGCTTTTAGATTTAATAAAAGGCATCATTTCGCGTAATTCACGACCAACTTTTTCAATTTGATGACCATGTTGTTCTTCGCGTAATTTATAAAATTCTTTGAATCCATTTTTATTGTCTTCGATAAAGCGATTACTGAAGTTACCATTTTGGATATCAGTTAATACAGCTTTCATATTTTCTTTAACATCTGGTGTGATAACACGTGGTCCTGAAACATAGTCACCAAATTCAGCAGTATTTGAAATTGAGTAACGTACATTTTCCATACCGCCTTCATACATCAAATCAACGATTAATTTCATTTCATGTAATACTTCAAAATAAGCTAATTCTGGTTGATAACCCGCTTCTACTAATGTTTCAAAGCCACTTTGAATTAATTTCGATACACCACCGCAAAGTACTGCTTGTTCACCAAATAAATCTGTCTCAGTTTCTTCTTTAAATGTTGTTTCAATAACACCTGCACGAGTTGCACCAATACCTTTTGCATAACTTAAAGCAATATTACGTGCTTGACCTGAAGCGTCTTGTTGAATACCAAATAGTGATGGTACAGCAGAACCTTCAACAAATGTACGTCTAACTAAATGACCCGGTCCTTTAGGAGCTACTAAAAATACATCAACATCAGCTGGTGGTTGAATAACACCAAAATGAATGTTAAAGCCATGAGCAAATGCAAGCGCATTATGTTTTTCTAAATTTGGTTCAATTTCGTTTTTGTATACATCACCTTGAATTTCATCAGGTAATAGCACCATAATTACATCAGCTTGCTTAACTGCTTCTGCAACAGGGAACACATCAAATCCATCTTCTTTAGCCTTGTCAAAAGAACGACCTGGGCGAATACCGATGACTACATCATATCCATTGTCTTTTAAGTTTTGTGCATGCGCGTGGCCTTGTGATCCATAACCTACTACTGCAATTTTTTTGCCTTGTAAAGCGTCCGTTTTTACGTCTTGATCATAATAAACTGTTGTCATAATAAATTCCTCCAAATAATTAAATGTTTTGTTTTTCGAAAATTCTGAAATATAACTTTGTAATAGTGGCAGATGTTAACTAGCAGCCTATGATTTATCTATAACTAATTAGCGCATCATTGCCTTTGTCTTAAAATTAAGCTTCGTTATCAACAAGGTCGTAGCATTCAACCGTTAAAACATTAATTTGTTGTTTTAATTTTTTAATTAATATATGAAGTGATGTATCATCTTGAATATCGACTTGAATTTCCATGTTAGAAATCCCAGGTTGTTCAGAATGTGTAACATGTAATGTATCGATATTATATTGTAGGCGAACAAAAGCACTTGTAATTCGATTTAGCGTGCTGACTTGATCCGCAACTTGTAATTTAAGAATTCTTGTCATTATAAGCCCTCCATTTCATGATTTGATTTGCCACTCGGAACCATTGGGGTTACAGCTTCAGTAGGGGAAATACGAACCTCAATTAAAACTGGTCCTTGATAAGCAAACGCTGCATCTAATTGTTCTTCCAGTTGTTCTGGCTTATCGATTAAGAAACCTTTGACGCCATATGCTTCTGCCATTTTCATAAAATCAGGTTGACCATTAAATACTGAGTGTGAGAAGCGTTGATTAAAGAACTTATCTTGCCATTGTTTAACCATACCTAATGTTCCATTATTGATTAGTACGATTTTGACATCTAAACCATATTCGGGTAAAAGTGCCATTTCTTGGTTTGTCATTTGGAAACCACCGTCACCGACGAAACATACGACTGTTTTATCAGGATTAGCTAATTTGGCACCAATTGACGAAGGAATACCGAATCCCATTGTTCCTAAACCACCGCTTGTAACCCATTGTCCGTGATTTTTAAATGGATAAAATTGAGCTGCCCACATTTGATGTTGTCCCACGTCTGTAGTAACAATTGCTTCACCATTTGTAATTTTGCCGATATATTCGATTGTTTGTTGTGGCTTACAAAATACTTGATCTTCTTCACCAAGTTTAAATGGGTGTTTCTGCTTATTATTTTGACAATGTTTAACCCAGTCACTGTGTTCTATAGTCTCAACATTTTTATCATTTAAACATTCTAAAAATCTTTTACAGTCTGCAATAATACCTAAATCTACATGAATAACTTTATTGATTTCTGAAGGATCAATATCTACATGTACAATTTTGGCGTTAGGTGCAAAGGCATCAGGTTTGCTTGCTAATCTATCATCGAAGCGGCTACCTAAATTAATGAGTAAATCACACTCAGTTAATGCCATGTTACTAGCATAAGAACCATGCATACCTCCCATACCTAAAAATAGTGTATCCTCATAAGGTACAGCACCTAGACCTAGTAAAGTAGTAACTGTTGGGATTTGATGTTTATTAACAAACTGTGTTAATAATTGATTTGATTTTGATTGATTAATACCTGCGCCGGCTAATACGACAGGCTTTTTCGCTTCTTTTAAAAGTGAGATGAAAGTGTCAATGTCTTTATTTTCTGGTTCTGTAACAACTTCATAACCTGGAATATTGATTTCGTCGCATAAATCCACATTTGTAGCTAAAACACCCATATCTTTTGGAAAATCAATCACTACAGGACCTTTGCGTCCAGAATTAGCTACATGGAAAGCTTCGTGTACGATTTTAGGGATATCTTCAACACGTTTCACTTGATAATTTTGTTTTGTAATTGGTGAAGTCATAGATAGAATATCCGCTTCTTGGAATGCATCTTTACCAATGCCTGGTGTAGCAACTTGTCCAGTGAATACAACTAGAGGTAAAGAGTCGCAATGTGCATCCGTAATACCTGTCATTACATTAGTTGCACCTGGACCGCTTGTAACTACAACGACGCCAGTTTTACCAGATACACGTGCATAACCTTCTGCAGCATGAACAGCACCTTGTTCGTGTCTTGCTAAAATATGTTTGATTTTACCATCATAAAATGTGTCGTATAAAGGTAGTACGGCACCACCAGGATAACCGAATAAATAATCCACATTTTCTTTAAGTAGAGCTTCTACTAGCACTTCTGATCCTGAACGCATGTCATTTAAAGTTTTTTCATTTAGTTGTTCAAGTTCAAGTGATTCAGCCATTTTTAAAGGGTCAATATTTTGGTTTACTTCATGTTGAGTTTTAGACATTTTAACCATCTCCAATATAAAAATAAATTAAATTAAATTCTCAGGGACTTGCATGACGCCACCTGTATTTGCGCTAGTTACTAGGGCAGTATAACGAGCTAGATAACCTGTTTTTACTTTCGCTTTAAACGGTGTTAAAGATTCTCGGCGACGCGCTAGAACATCTTCAGGCTGGTTTACGTTTAATGTACGATTTGTTAAATCAATAGTAATCTCATCTCCATCTTCAATTAAGGCAATTGGTCCACCAGATGCAGCTTCAGGGGAAATATGACCAACTGCAATACCTCTTGTGGCACCGGAAAAACGCCCATCAGTAATTAATGCAACATCTTTACCTAAGCCGCGACCAACAATAGAGGAAGTAGGTGCTAACATTTCAGGCATACCTGGTCCACCTTTAGGTCCTTCATATCTAATGACAACGACGTGGCCTGCACGAACGGTACGATTGTCTATTGCTTCAACAGCTTCATCATGCGAATTGAAACAAATTGCTTTCCCAGTAAATGTTTTGATAGATGGATCAACGCCGCCAACTTTAATAACTGCGCCTTTAGGGGCGATATTACCAAATAAGATAGATAAACCGCCTTGTGCATCATATGGTGCATCAAGAGGGTGAATGACATCAAAGTTCTTAATTTCTTTGCCTTCGTTATTTTCACGTAACGTTTTGCCAGTAACTGTGATTCTATCTGGGTGTAACGTGCCATCTTTCTTCATCAATTCATTAATAATTGCTGGGACGCCACCAGCTTCATGCACATCATGCATTGAATACGATGAACTAGGTGCTATTTTTGATAAATATGGCGTGCGTTTGGCAATAGCATTAATGCGCTCTAAGTCATAATCAATACCAGCTTCATTGGCAATGGCTAACGTATGCAGTACCGTGTTTGTTGAACCACCCATAGCCATATCAAGTGCAAATGCATCATCAATTGCTTCGCGAGTAACGATATCACGTGGTTTTAAATCATTTTTAATATTTTCAACTAATTTAAAAGCTGCTTGGCGAATCATTTCGCGTCGCTGATCACTGACTGCAAGTGCAGTACCGTTGTATGGTAATGCTAGACCTAAAACTTCCATCAAACAGTTCATTGAATTTGCAGTAAACATCCCAGCACATGAACCACAAGTAGGGCAGGCATTTTGTTCCATATCTAAAAATTCTTCTTTAGAAATCGATCCTTCTTTAAATGCGCCGACTGCTTCAAACATTGATGAAAGTGTTAATGCTTTTCCATGTGCAGATAAGCCAGCTTTCATTGGTCCACCAGAGCAAAAGATAGCTGGTACGTTTGTCCTCATGGCTGCTAAAATCATACCGGGTGTAATCTTGTCACAATTAGGAATGTAAAATACGCCGTCAAACCAATGAGCGTTAATTACAGTTTCAGCTGCATCTGCAATAATTTCACGTGATGGTAGAGAATATCGCATTCCGATATGTCCCATAGCTATTCCATCATCAACACCAATTGTATTGAATTCAAATGGAATGGCACCGGCTTCTCTAATTGCTTCTTTAGCTATATCTGCAAGCTCTCTCAAGTGAACATGTCCAGGAACAATATCAATATAAGAGTTACAAATAGCTACAAATGGTTTGTTCATATCAGTTGGACTTTTTAGCGCGCCCGTGGCATGTAAAAGACTTCTTGCTGGTGCTTGGTGATCTCCTTTTTTGATCATGTCGCTTCGCATAGTAAATTCCCCCGTAAATTTTAATGATTAATCATGTTTTATAGTAATAAAAATAAGTAATTGAAAGATAAAACATAAAAAAACGTCCCAATATTATTGGGACGTTTACAAGTCCCATTCAAACAGAAATAGGACTTAAAGCGTTTAGTAAATATTTACTAACGTTCGAGTCCTAAAGAGTATAATAAAATAATAATATTTGAAGTTGTCGGTTGATGTTCAGTATATTGATTAAGCATTTTATTATACTCCTTCCGTGAATGGTATATATCACTTTAATAGTTAGAATTGTCTAAAAATTTGATAAATTTAATTTACTATATCTGCTTTAGTATGTCAACAAATATTTTAAATTTTCTTACAATTAACTTTGAATAGATAATCTGTTTCAAAGATAAGAAATTTAAGTTGAAATTTGTTACAATATAAAGGTTAAATATAAAGTTAGATACGATTGAACAATGGATAATCATTTTTATGAATGAAAAGCATAATATAGGAGAATCAACATTGATAAAGATAAATAATTTAGATGAAATGAATCAATTTGCTATGTTTTTAGTTGAGCAATTGAAAAGTGGTGATTTGATTTTACTTAACGGAGATTTAGGAGCAGGTAAAACAACGTTAACGCAATTTATAGGAAAAGCTCTTGGTGTAAGACGTACGATTAATTCCCCGACATTTAACATCATTAAATCATATAGGGGTAAAAATTTAAAATTGCATCATATGGATTGTTATCGCTTAGAAGATTCTGATGAAGATTTAGGGTTTGATGAATTTTTCGAAGATCAGGCAATTACTGTTATTGAATGGAGTCAATTTATAAAAGATTTACTTCCAGCGACGCATTTATCTATTAACATTTCAACAATATCTGAAAATACAAGACAAATTGAGTTGTTCGCGCAAGGAGAACATTATGAACAAATTAAGGAGGCAATTATCCATGAATTCGCTGCTCATTGATACATCGAATCAACCATTATCAGTAGCATTGATGCAAAACGATGAAGTTTTAGCTGAAATAACTACGGATTCTAAACAAAATCATTCAGTGCAATTAATGCCTGCGATTAGTCAGCTATTTGAGCAGAGCAAAATAGCTAAACAGCAATTAGATGCGATTATTGTTGCTGAAGGTCCTGGTTCATATACTGGCTTACGTATCGGTGTTACTGTTGCTAAAACATTAGCGTATGCGTTAGATGTTAAATTATATGGTGTTTCATCATTAAAGGCATTGGCAGCAACAATCGATCATACTGATAAATTATTGGTTCCTGTGTTTGATGCAAGACGACAAGCAGTTTATACAGGCATATTCCAGTGGCAAAATGGTCAATTAGTGACTATTTTAGAAGATCAATATATGTCGATAGAGGCATTGCGAGCTTTTTTAGAAGATTTAAACCAACCATTTATTTATATTGGGAAAGATACTATAAAATTACAAGATGAATTACAAGGTGAAGTGATTGCGCAGCTACCAAATGCATCAGTCATGTATCAATTGATAGATAAACCTACAGACGTACATACATTTACTCCTAAATACCATAAATTAGCTGAGGCGGAACGAAATTGGATCAACAGTCAAAAGAACAATTAAACATTAGAGAGATGACTAAAGAAGATGTGCCACAAGTCTTTGATCTTGAGCGTCGGAGTTTCAATGACAGTTCTTGGACAATTGACGCATTTTATCATGAAATAGAGCAAAATAACTTTGCGAAATATTTTGTCTTAGAATTTGAACAACAAATTATTGGTTATTTAGGTTTATGGATTGTTATCGATCAAGCTCAAATTACAACAGTTGCAATCGATGATAATTATAGAGGCTATGGTTTAGGTCAAATGCTTTTAAAATACGGAATAAACTATGCAAGTCACACTTGTGATGTGATGAGTTTAGAAGTAAGAGTTAATAATAAAGTGGCACAACATGTATATGAAAATTTAGGATTTCAATATGGTGGTAAACGTAAAAATTATTATGGTGAAGGTGAGGACGCAATGGTTATGTGGGTGAATTTAAATGACTAAAGATATATTAATACTAGCTGTTGAAACAAGTTGTGATGAAACAAGCGTTAGTGTTATAAAAAATGGCAGAGATATTTTATCAAATACAGTTTTAAGTCAGATTGAAAGTCATAAACGATTTGGCGGTGTCGTTCCCGAAGTGGCAAGTAGACATCACGTTGAAGGTATAACAACAACAATAAACGAGGCTCTAGTGGATGCCGATGTATCAATGGAAGATATTGATGCCATAGCGGTTACAGAAGGCCCTGGACTAATTGGTGCGTTACTAATAGGTGTTAATGCAGCCAAAGCATTGGCATTTGCTTACGATAAGCCACTTATTCCTGTTCATCATATTGCAGGACATATATATGCTAATCACATAGAAGAGCCATTAACATTCCCGCTAATTGCACTTATTGTTTCAGGTGGACATACTGAATTAGTTTATATGAAAGATCATTTATCATTTGAAGTCATTGGTGAAACACGAGATGACGCAGTAGGTGAGGCTTATGATAAAGTGGCACGAACAATTGGTTTAAATTATCCAGGTGGTCCACAAGTTGATCGGTTGGCTGCTGAAGGTGAAGATACTTATTCATTCCCTCGTGTTTGGTTGGATAAAGATAGTTATGATTTTAGTTTTAGTGGGTTGAAAAGTGCCGTGATCAATCAACTTCACAATCAACGACAAAAAAATATTCCAATCATTGAAGCTAACGTAGCAACGAGCTTTCAAAATAGTGTTGTAGAGGTGCTTACGTTTAAAGCTATTCAAGCTTGTAAAGAATATAGTGTTCAGCGATTAATTGTTGCTGGTGGCGTGGCGAGTAATAAAGGATTACGTCAATCTTTAGCGGATCAATGCAAAGTCAATGACATTCAATTAACTATCCCAAGTCCTAAATTATGCACAGATAATGCTGCAATGATAGGCGTTGCCGGCCACTATTTGTATCAGCAAGGTCGATTTGCTGATTTAGCATTAAATGGGCACAGCAATATAGATTTAGAAGAGTATTCTGCAGAATAAAATAAACGTCAGTTATTAACATGATTACGATGAACATTATTGAAACTGTTCATAGTCTTCTGTCATGTGATAGCTGACGTTTTTATATT
>NZ_JACYHC010000882.1:0-1071 GCF_017152085.1 Staphylococcus sp. EG-SA-2 | reverse complement strand
GCTACAACTGAAGAGAAAAATGCAGCAAAAGATTTAGTTTTAAAAGCTAAAGAAAAAGCGTATCAAGATATCTTAAATGCACAAACAACTAATGATGTTACGCAAATTAAAGATCAAGCAGTTGCTGATATTCAAGGTATTACTGCAGATACAACAATTAAAGATGTTGCGAAAGATGAATTAGCAACAAAAGCAAACGAACAAAAAGCGCTTATTGCACAAACTGCAGATGCGACTACTGAAGAAAAAGAACAAGCAAATCAACAAGTAGACGCACAATTAACACAAGGTAATCAAAATATTGAAAATGCACAGTCAATCGATGATGTAAACACTGCAAAAGATAATGCAATTCAAGCAATTGACCCAATTCAAGCATCAACAGATGTTAAAACGAATGCAAGAGCAGAATTGCTAACTGAAATGCAAAATAAAATAACTGAAATACTTAATAATAATGAGACTACTAATGAAGAAAAAGGTAACGATATTGGACCAGTTAGAGCAGCATATGAAGAAGGTTTAAATAATATTAATGCAGCAACTACTACAGGTGATGTAACTACTGCTAAAGATACAGCAGTACAAAAAGTTCAACAACTTCATGCAAATCCTGTTAAGAAACCAGCAGGTAAAAAAGAATTAGATCAAGCTGCAGCTGATAAGAAAACACAAATAGAACAAACACCAAATGCATCACAACAAGAAATTAATGATGCAAAACAAGAAGTTGATACTGAATTAAATCAAGCGAAAACAAATGTCGATCAATCATCAACAAATGAATATGTTGATAATGCAGTTAAAGAAGGAAAAGCTAAAATTAATGCAGTTAAAACATTTAGTGAGTACAAAAAAGATGCTTTAGCTAAAATTGAAGATGCATATAATGCTAAAGTAAACGAAGCGGATAACTCTAACGCATCGACTTCAAGTGAAATTGCTGAAGCGAAACAAAAACTTGCTGAATTAAAACAAACTGCGGATCAAAATGTTAATCAAGCTACTTCTAAAGATGACATTGAAGTTCAAATTCATAATGACTTAGATAATATTAACGATTACACAATT
>NZ_JACYHC010000881.1:0-1072 GCF_017152085.1 Staphylococcus sp. EG-SA-2 | reverse complement strand
TAACGCGTTTTCCTGGCATATCTTTGATGAATGGATCTTGTAACCATGTTAATAAATCGTTGGTACTATTAAAACTAATCATATTATCAAAGCGTGGTCTAGCAAATTTCTGCCAAGCAGCATAAGGAATCATTGCTGAGTCAGTAGCAACAACTTTTTCATTCGGATGTTTCGCTCCTTGATATTTTGCTCCTGCACCACCTTCCGAATTACCACCATCCGCCACAATTGTTTTGTTTTTGTAATTATAAGGTTTAGTTTTGTATTTTCTTCTAAATTCATTTTCATCAAGAACAGAAGCATCTTTAATTTTTTGTCGATAACTATTTGCGAATTCTTCTACTTGCTTTAAATAATCTGTGCTTTCATTATCATTATTCATTAATTTAGCATTTTGGAGCCAATCATCTCCAAAACCCGATGATTTTAATGGATTATTTGGGTTAATTGCCTCATTAGATGTTCCTTGATAAATTATTGTCTGTTGACCAGTTGGATTCCCCTGATCATTAAGTAACTCGTATGTTTTAATATCAGCAGCACCATTCATATTATCATTACTATTATCATTATAATTATCTATTTGTTTGAACCGTTTTCCATTTACTTTAAAATCTTTTTTTCATTTATATCTTGATAAACCCAATAACTGCTCAATTCTGCTATGTCCCTATCATTTATTTTATTCACTTTATATTCACTTACCCTTCAATTGGATTTATATCGTCATAAAATGGTTTTTTAGTATTTATACTAGATTTTCCTAATTGAATAGTAACTTGAGATTTTTGAGGCATATTGGGTTTTTCTTTTAATTTATTACTCAATTCAATCACATCATCTACTGTATTGTCTTTAGTAAAGTTTTTCTTAGTTGAAAAAAGTGTAGAAACTGCATCAGTATTGGCAGTATAATCTAACTCTTTTCTAGCTTGTTGCATACCTTCTTTAAATTCTTTATCATTTTTATGAATCAACGGTTCGTAATATTTACGATATTCTTTTAAGTTTCTTGATAAATATGTGATATAAAAGTATTCATTTTGATATCCAACGTTTTGTGTCTTGTTAA
>NZ_JACYHC010000880.1:0-1076 GCF_017152085.1 Staphylococcus sp. EG-SA-2 | reverse complement strand
CAATTCACAAAGGGGTATAGTCTGAGTGTATTCTAATACGAAAGGACTTGGTGGATATGTATTACAGTTATGGAAATTATGAAGCATTTGCGCGCCCTAAAAAACCTGAAAATGTAGAAAACAAATCTGCTTACTTAATCGGGTCTGGGTTAGCTTCACTTGCGGCAGCTTGTTTCTTAATTAGGGATGGTCAAATGGAAGGTTCGAAGATTCATATTTTAGAAGAGTTACCTAAAGCAGGTGGTAGTCTTGATGGTGAAAATATGCCTTTAAAAGGCTATGTTGTCCGCGGTGGTCGTGAAATGGAGAACCACTTTGAATGTTTGTGGGACTTATTCAGATCTATCCCTTCATTAGAAATCGATAACGCGTCTGTATTAGATGAGTTCTATTGGCTAAACAAAGAAGACCCTAACTATTCTCGCTGTCGTGTTATTGAGAAACAGGGTCAACGTTTAGTCACAGACGGAGACTTCACTTTGACTAAAACGGCGATTAAAGAAATTTTAGATTTATGCTTAACGAATGAAGAAGATTTAGATGATGTCAAAATAACAGATGTATTTTCCGATGACTTCTTTAATTCAAACTTTTGGATTTACTGGAAAACGATGTTTGCATTTGAACCGTGGCATTCTGCTATGGAAATGCGTCGTTATCTAATGCGATTCGTTCATCATATTGGTGGTCTCGCAGACTTTTCAGCTTTAAAATTCACTAAATATAATCAATATGAATCTTTAGTATTACCTATGGTTGAATATTTAAAATCGCATGGGGTTCAATTTGAATACGATGTAAAAGTAGAAGATATTAAAGTAGATGTTACGACAAGTCAAAAAATTGCCCGAGAAATATTAATTCACCGACATGGCAAAGCAGAGTCAATTAAACTGACTGTAGATGATCTTGTCTTTGTGACAAACGGTAGTATTACGGAAAGCTCTACGTATGGTGATAATGATACACCAGCACCACCAACTGACGAATTAGGTGGTAGTTGGACACTATGGAAAAATTTAGCGCGACAAAGTCCTGAATTTGGTAATCCTGATAAGTTTTGCCAAAATATTCCT
>NZ_JACYHC010000879.1:0-1076 GCF_017152085.1 Staphylococcus sp. EG-SA-2 | reverse complement strand
GTTTTTTAAATTACTGAAATTGATTAAATGCATAAATAACTGAATATTCTAAAAATAAACTTGTAATAATTTTTTCTATGAGTAAACTAAAAAGAAAAAATTAGATTGAAAGTAGGAGGCATATGTATGGGGAAGCTAATTAAATATATTTCAATACTTCTTATTGTCGTTTTAGTGTTGAGTGCTTGCGGAAAAAGCAGTAATAAAGATGAAGGAGTAAAAGATGCTACTAAAACGGAAACCTCAAAACATAAAGGTGGTACCTTAAATGTAGCATTAACAGCACCGCCAAGTGGTGTTTATTCTTCGTTATTAAATAGTACACATGCAGATTCTGTAGTTGAGGGATATTTTAACGAAAGCTTATTAGCAACTGATAAAAAAATACGTCCTAAGGCATATATTGCTTCATGGAAGGACATCGAGCCGGCTAAGAAAATAGAATTTAAAATTAAAAAAGGTATTAAATGGCATGATGGTAATGAATTGAAAATTGATGATTGGATTTATTCAATTGAAGTCTTAGCTAACAAGGACTACGAAGGTGCTTATTATCCAAGTGTAGAAAATATCCAAGGTGCGAAAGATTATCATGAAGGAAAAACTGATCATATTAGCGGATTGAAGAAAATAGATGACTACACTATGCAGGTTACATTTGATAAAAAACAAGAAAATTACTTAACAGGATTTATTACTGGACATTTATTAAGTAAAAAATATTTATCAGATGTACCAATTAAAGATTTAGCGAAATCAGATAAAATCCGAAAATATCCTATTGGTATTGGACCGTATAAAGTTAAGAAAATCGTTCCAGGTGAGGCTGTTCAACTCGTTAAATTTGATGATTATTGGCAAGGTAAGCCTGCACTAGACAAAATCAATTTAAAAGTTATTGATCAAGCTCAAATTATTAAGGCAATGGAAAAAGGCGATATTGATGTTGCGAATGATGCTACCGGTGCAATGGCAAAAGATGCTAAGTCATCTAATGCTGGTCTCAAGGTATTATCTGCGCCAAGCTTAGACTACGGTTTAATAGGATTCGTATCTCATGATTACGATAAAAAAGC
>NZ_JACYHC010000878.1:0-1076 GCF_017152085.1 Staphylococcus sp. EG-SA-2 | reverse complement strand
GTTTTTTAAATTACTGAAATTGATTAAATGCATAAATAACTGAATATTCTAAAAATAAACTTGTAATAATTTTTTCTATGAGTAAACTAAAAAGAAAAAATTAGATTGAAAGTAGGAGGCATATGTACGGGGAAGCTTATTAAATATATTTCAATACTTCTTATTGTCGTTTTAGTGTTGAGCGCTTGCGGAAAAAGCAGTAATAAAGATGAAGGAGTAAAAGATGCTACTAAAACAGAAGCGTCAAAACATAAAGGTGGTACGCTAAATGTAGCGTTAACAGCACCGCCAAGTGGTGTTTATTCTTCGTTATTAAATAGTACACATGCGGATGCTGTAGTTGAAGGATATTTTAATGAAAACTTATTAACAATTGATAAAAAAATACGTCCTAAATCATATATTGCTTCATGGAAGGACATCGAGCCGGCTAAGAAAATAGAATTTAAAATTAAAAAAGGTATTAAATGGCATGATGGTAATGAATTGAAAATTTATGATTGGATTTATTCAATTGAAGTCTTAGCTAACAAGGATTACGAAGGTGCTTATTATCCAAGTGTAGAAAATATCCAAGGTGCAAAAGATTATCATGAAGGAAAAGCTGATCATATTAGCGGATTGAAGAAAATAGATGACTACACAATGCAGGTTACATTTGATAAAAAGCAAGAAAATTACTTAACAGGATTTATTACTGGACCTTTATTAAGTAAAAAATATTTATCAGATGTACCAATTAAAGATTTAGCGAAATCAGATAAAATCCGAAAATATCCTATTGGTATTGGACCATATAAAGTTAAGAAAATCGTCCCAGGTGAGGCTGTTCAACTTGTTAAATTTGATGATTATTGGCAAGGTAAGCCTGCATTAGACAAAATCAATTTAAAAGTTATTGATCAAGCTCAAATTATTAAGGCAATGGAAAAAGGCGATATTGATGTTACGAATGATGCTACCGGTGCAATGGCAAAAGATGCTAAGTCATCTAATGCTGGTCTCAAGGTATTATCTGCGCCAAGCTTAGACTACGGTTTAATAGGATTCGTATCTCATGATTACGATAAAAAAGC
>NZ_JACYHC010000877.1:0-1078 GCF_017152085.1 Staphylococcus sp. EG-SA-2 | reverse complement strand
TGAAGGGCATGCAATATACAATATGCTAAAAATGCATCCTGCAAAAATTAATATCTATGTCGATGCCTTAGCGGCATCAATTGCTAGTGTTATCGCTATGAGTGGTGACACTATTTTTATGCACAAAAATAGTTTTTTAATGATTCATAATTCATGGGTTATGACTGTAGGTAATGCAGAAGAATTAAGAAAGACAGCGGATTTACTTGAAAAAACAGATGCTGTTAGTAATTCAGCTTATTTAGATAAAGCAAAAGATTTAGATCAAGAACACTTAAAACAGATGTTAGATGCAGAAACTTGGCTTACTGCAGAAGAAGCCTTGTCTTTCGGCTTGATAGATGAAATTTTAGGAGCTAATGAAATAGCTGCTAGTATCTCTAAAGAGCAATATAAGCGTTTCGAGAACGTCCCAGAAGATTTAAAGAAAGATGTAGACAAAATCACTAAAATTGATGATGTAGATACATCTGAATTGGTTGAAACACCTAAAGAAAGTATGTCACTAGAAGAAAAAGAAAAAAGAGAAAAAATTAAACGCGAATGCGAAATTTTAAAAATGACAATGAATTATTAGGAGGAAATGAAATGCCGACATTATATGAATTAAAACAATCCTTAGGTATGATTGGACAACAATTAAAAAATAAAAATGATGAATTGAGTCAGAAAGCAACAGATCCAAATATTGATATGGAAGACATCAAACAACTAGAAACAGAAAAAGCAGGTTTACAACAAAGATTTAACATTGTTGAAAGACAAGTGCAAGACATTGAAGAGAAAGAAAAAGCGAAAGTTAAAGATAAAGGAGAAGCTTATCAATCTTTAAGTGATAATGAGAAGATGGTTAAAGCTAAGGCAGAGTTTTATCGTCACGCGATTTTACCAAATGAATTTGAAAAACCTTCAATGGAGGCACAACGTTTATTACACGCTTTACCAACAGGAAATGATTCAGGTGGAGATAAGCTCTTACCAAAAACACTTTCTAAAGAAATTGTTTCAGAACCATTTGCTAAAAACCAATTACGTGAAAAAGCTCGTCTAACTAACATTAAAGGTTTAGAGATTCCAA
>NZ_JACYHC010000876.1:0-1080 GCF_017152085.1 Staphylococcus sp. EG-SA-2 | reverse complement strand
CGAATTGCTCCAATACATCTTCAGTTATTTTAACTTGGCAGAATCCATCATCCATAAGTTCGAAATGTTGTAAAACATAACCTTGAAACGGCAACATTTTTGGGTCCTTCTCCATCATTTTATTTAATAGCGCATTATGATCAATATCATGCCCAATTAACTTTCCAGCAATTTCCATAGTATGTTCTGAGGTATTGTTAAAAAGGAATCGCCCAGTATCACCGACGATACCAAGGTATAAAACACTCGCGATATCTTTATTAACAATTGCTTCATCATTAAAATGTGAGATTAAATCATAAATGATTTCACTTGTAGATGACGCGTTCGTATTAACTAAATTAATATCACCATACTGATCAACTGCAGGATGATGATCTATTTTAATAAGTTTACTACCTGTACTATATCGTTCATCGTCAATTCGTGGAGCATTGGCAGTATCACATACAATTACAAGCGCATCTTGATATGTTTTATCATCAATGTTATCCAACTCTCCAATAAAACTTAATGATGATTCCGCTTCACCCACTGCAAATACTTGCTTTTGCGGAAATTTCTGCTGAATATAGTATTTTAAACCAAGTTGTGAACCATATGCATCTGGATCTGGTCTAACATGTCTGTGTATAATAATTGTATCGTTGTCTTCGATACATTTCATAATTTCATTCAAAGTACTAATCATTTTCATACTCCCTTTTTTAGAAAAGTTGCTTAATTTAAGCATTAGTCTATATCAAAATATCTAAATTATAAAAATTGTTACTGCCATATTAAACTATTTGCCCGTTTTAATTATTTAGATATATATATTTCCATACTATTTAGTTCAGGGGCCCCAACACAGTGAAATTGGACCCCCAATTTCTACAGACGATGCAAGTTGGGGTGGGGCCCCAACACAAAGAATTTCGAAAAGAAATTCTACAAACAATGTAAGTTGGGCTCCAACGTTTGTGCGAAATCTATCTTATGCCTATTTTCTCTGCTAAGTTCCTATACTTCGTCAAACATTTGGCATATCACGAGAGCGCTCGCTACTTTGTCGTTTTGACTATGCATGTTCACTTCTAT
>NZ_JACYHC010000875.1:0-1084 GCF_017152085.1 Staphylococcus sp. EG-SA-2 | reverse complement strand
TGATGTTCGGTTTACCTGCAGCAGCTTTAGCAATTTATCACACAGCTAAACCTGAAAATAAGAAAGTAGTAGCAGGTTTAATGGGTTCTGCTGCTTTAACATCATTCTTAACTGGTATTACAGAACCTTTAGAATTCTCATTCTTATTCGTAGCACCATTATTATTCTTTATTCACGCAGTACTTGATGGTTTATCATTCTTAACATTGTACTTATTGGATGTTCACTTAGGTTATACTTTCTCAGGTGGTTTCATCGACTACGTTTTACTTGGCGTACTACCTAATAAGACACAATGGTGGTTAGTCATTCCTGTAGGTCTTGTATACGCAGTTATTTACTACTTCGTATTCCGATTCTTAATTGTAAAATTAAAATACAAAACACCAGGTCGTGAAGATAAGCAATCACAAGCTGTTACTGCTTCAGCAACTGAATTACCATATGCAGTATTAGAAGCTATGGGTGGCAAAGCAAACATTAAACATTTAGACGCTTGTATCACACGTCTACGTGTTGAAGTTAACGACAAATCTAAAGTTGATGTTCCTGGTTTGAAAGATTTAGGCGCATCTGGTGTATTAGAAGTCGGCAATAATATGCAAGCAATTTTTGGTCCTAAATCTGACCAAATCAAACATGAAATGCAACAGATTATGAATGGTCAAGTAGTAGAAAACCCTACTACTATGGAAGACGATAAAGACGAAACTGTTGTTGTTGCAGAAGATAAATCTGCAACAAGCGAATTGAGCCATATCGTTCATGCACCATTAACTGGTGAAGTAACACCTTTATCAGAAGTGCCTGATCAAGTGTTCAGCGAAAAAATGATGGGTGACGGTATCGCTATTAAACCTTCACAAGGTGAAGTTCGTGCACCATTCAACGGTAAAATACAAATGATTTTCCCAACAAAACATGCAATTGGTCTTGTATCAGATAGTGGTTTAGAACTATTAATCCACATCGGTTTAGACACTGTTAAATTAAACGGAGAAGGCTTTACTTTACATGTTGAGGAAGGTCAAGAAGTTAAACAAGGTGATTTATTAATCAACTTTGATTTAGACTACATCCGCAA
>NZ_JACYHC010000874.1:0-1088 GCF_017152085.1 Staphylococcus sp. EG-SA-2 | reverse complement strand
CCTTTAAAATAAAAGAACTGCTAGCTGAAATGTTATGAGATATTCATAACTACGGCTAGCAGTTTTTTTATGCGCTATATTGTTGTAATTTTAGAAATGCTTGTTCAATGCGTTCGGCAGCTTTACGGCCACCCATAACATTTCTACCAAATGGTCCTAATTCTAAGTCTGCAAAGCATCCTGCGACAAATAGATTTGGTATCCATTCTAATTTTTCGGAAATAACAGGGTAATTACATTCGTTGATAGGTGCATCATAATTTTGTATTAATTGCTTAATAAGTGGTTGTGACATAAAATCTTGTTCAAAACCAGTTGCAACCATAATCTGTTGATATGGAACAGAATCATTTTCAGTGTTAATTACACCACCACTAATTTGAGTGATAGGTGTTTTATGCACATTTATACGACCATTTTTAATATGTTTTTTAAGGCGTAAGTACAGTTCGTGAGGCATTGATCCTTTATGACGTTCACGTTGTACAATGGCATTTCTTTCAGGCATGCTTTTAGTACTTAAAAATGAAGACATATTTTTCGGACCTAACCAACCAGGATCAGCATCAAAGTCATGTATTTCAATATCTTTATTTAGCCATAAATGAATCTTTTTATCGTTATCATGATTTAACAATTTAAGTGCAAGATGTGCAGCAGTAATGCCACTACCAACGATATGATCGGTCTTATCGTATACTACTTGATCATGTTCTTTCTCGAAGATATGATTTACATTCTGTTTGTCTTTTAAAATGTCAGGCATAAACGGAATATTTGTACTACCTATTGCAATAACGACGCAATCTGTAGTGATAATTTGTCCATCTTCTAACTTGATATGCCATTTGTCTTCTTGTTTATCTAAAGTTTGAACTAAACCTTGAACCAAGCAATCCTCTAATTGATATTGTTTAGAAGCATGTGCAATATGATTCATAAACATTGTCAATTCAGGTCGTTGATAAGGACCATAAAAAGCATTTGTATATTGGTGCTGTTTAGCGAATTGTTTTAGATGGAACGGTTGTGGATGTACGTGATGTACAATCGGTGATCTTAAATAAGGCATTTCTATTC
Organism: Staphylococcus sp. EG-SA-2; assembly: GCF_017152085.1. NCBI lineage: Bacteria > Bacillati > Bacillota > Bacilli > Caryophanales > Staphylococcaceae > Staphylococcus > Staphylococcus sp. EG-SA-2. Next base: position 8 of record NZ_JACYHC010000874.1, on the reverse strand, counting down.
GATTTGTA
>NZ_JACYHC010000873.1:0-1090 GCF_017152085.1 Staphylococcus sp. EG-SA-2 | reverse complement strand
ATCCATGCTAAACCTGCTACAAATGGTAATTGAATCAAAGTATTTGTTATGTTGAAGATACCATGTGATACTGCAATCGTCATCGCTGGTTTTAAGTGCCATACATCTTGTAACAAACTAATCAAATGAATCACAACTGGCAAGAAAATTGTGAAGATAATTACCCCGATTAAATTAAAGATGACGTGTACAAGCGCCGCACGTTTTGCAGCGATTGAGCCGGCTAAACTAGCTAAGATAGCTGTAATTGTTGTACCAATGTTATCACCTAGTAACACAGGGATTGCTGCGTTTAAGCTGATTAAATCTTGTTGATAAAATTCTTGTAAAATACCAATCGTCGCACTTGAACTTTGAACTAGTGCTGTTAACCCTGCGCCGACAATGACAGCAAGTATTGGATTTGATGACATATCAAGCATTAATTGCTTAAATCCATCTAATGATGCTAAAGGTTTAACGGCATCACCCATAAATTCTAGACCGAAGAATAGAGAACCGAAACCGAATAGTATGCGGCCAATGTTATTGATTTTAGAGCGTTTAAAGAAAAAGATTAAAAATGCACCTAATGCTAAAATTGGCATTGCATATTCGCCTAAATCTATACCGATAATAAATGCAGTTACCGTTGTTCCGATATTGGCACCCATTATCACTCCAATAGCTTGTTTTAACGTCATAAATCCAGCTGTTACCAGTCCGATTGTGATAACGGTCGTACCTGAACTACTTTGTATTAAAATAGTTACAACGATACCTGCAATAACACCTAATACTGGATTTGATGTAAATTTGTTTAAAATATCTCGTAGCCTGTCTCCTGCTGATGCTTGAAGCCCGTCTCCCATGATTTTTAAGCCGTAAAGGAAAATACCTAAACCACCTAAAAAGGAGAAAATGACTTCTGTAACCGACATTTCCATTATTTCACCTCAAATAAGCTTTATATTTAGATTATCGCTTATAATTGTAAATTTAATGTTAAGATTAGGTAAAATTATTTAACAATATATGTTATTTGTATATGACTTGTAAAATATCGTCACTTATTATGTAAATTTTCAGTGTGAAATGGCAGGTTTGCAAT
>NZ_JACYHC010000872.1:0-12268 GCF_017152085.1 Staphylococcus sp. EG-SA-2 | reverse complement strand
TCCGAATGAGATAGTAGGGATGCCGATATTTTCATTAAATGTGAATCGGTAGTAACATTACCTTTTAGCCCCATACGAATCATACGATAATAAAATTCAGTCGCTGATAAACCAGAGCTACCTAGTCCAGCAAAGAGTATATGTCGACTTGATTGGAGTTTGTCGATAAAGGTTTGGATAATGTCGTTATCAATAAATTCACCAGTTTGTTGAATGATTTGTTGATGATATTTATGAATTCTTTGAATAATTGGGCTATTTTCAATAACTGTCTCTGTCATTTCTTGTTGAATATTAAATTTTAAATCTTGGAAATTCTCATAATCTAGCTTATGACTAAAGCGTGTCATCGTTGCTGGTGATGTACCAATCGCATGGGCTAAGGAGTTAATCGTTGAAAAGGCATCGCTATAACCATTTTGTCTTATATAATTGACGATGCGTTTATCAGTTTTTGTAAATAAATGTTGATAACGTTGAACACGATTCTCAAATTTCATTGTGTCACCCCTTCATCTTAATGATTACTATTATATATGAAAAATATTTTCAAGATAGTAAAAAGCATTGATAAAAATTATCTTAATGATATATTGTAAATGACTTTACGTGAAAAAACGACTTATGGAGTGAGGAATAATGTTACCACATGGATTAATAGTATCTTGTCAGGCACTAGCAGATGAACCATTGCATTCATCTTTTATTATGTCGAAAATGGCATTAGCTGCGTATGAAGGTGGTGCTGTTGGTATTCGCGCAAATACTAAGGAAGACATTTTAGCAATTAAAGAAACGGTAGATTTACCAGTTATTGGCATTGTGAAACGTGACTATGATCACTCAGATGTTTTCATTACTGCAACGTCAAAAGAAGTTGATGAACTGATAGAAAGCCAATGTGAAGTCATTGCATTGGATGCAACGTTACAGCAACGTCCGAAAGAAACGTTAGACGAATTAGTATCATATATTAGAACACATGCACCGAACGTTGAAATCATGGCTGATATCGCGACCGTTGAAGAAGCTAAAAATGCCGCACGACTTGGCTTTGATTATATTGGCACGACGTTACATGGCTATACTAGTTATACGCAAGGACAATTACTTTATCAAAATGACTTCCAATTTCTAAAAGATGTACTACAAAGTGTTGATGCAAAAGTTATTGCGGAAGGTAATGTCATTACACCGGATATGTATAAACGCGTGATGGACTTAGGCGTTCATTGTTCAGTCGTTGGTGGTGCGATAACACGACCAAAAGAAATTACGAAACGTTTTGTTCAAGTTATGGAAGATTAAATGATAACGATAAAAAAACGAGATGACCATCATTAATTAAAGGTACCTAATTATCTTAGGTGGCTGAATGAATGTAATGGGTTCATCTCGTTTTGTTTGTTTACGATAGTGATTTTATTTTCAATTTGAATTATCCAAAAATAAGTAAAGCGACGGGGATGGTGATTAATAGCGACAATGCCACGCGTAAAAACCAAATGATGATGAGTTTCCAGACAGGTATTTTAATTTCAGTTGCTAGTATACATGGCACTAATGCTGAGAAAAAGATAATGGCTGATACGCTTACTACACCGACGACAAATTTAGTACTCATTGCAGCTTTAGTTACTAACAAAGATGGTAGAAACATTTCTACAATAGAAATCGCTGACGCTTTTGCAAGTACAGCCTGATCAGCAATTGGGAAAATATAAATAAATGGATAGAATATATAGCCAAGCCAATCAATGAATGGTGTATAGTTCGCTACAATCAGTCCTAAAAAACCAATCGATAATATAGAAGGCAAAATACCAACAGTCATTTCTAAACCGTCTTTAAAATTGTCCCAAACGTTCTTCACGAGAGATGGTGTTAATGCATTTTGTTTCATCGCCTCTGCATATGCAGTTTTCAGTCTGCTTCCTTCAATAGCAACTTCTTGTTCTCCTTCTTGTCCGTTATAATATTCTGTTGATTCATTGGTGATTGGCGGTAGCCATGCAGTAATTGCAGTCACGACAAATGTGATGACTAAAGTTATCCAAAAGTATAAATTCCAATGCGGCATTAGCCCTAAAGTTTTAGCAACGATAATCATAAAAGTTGCTGAAACTGTTGAAAAGCCAGTCGCAATAATCGTGGCTTCTCGTTTGTTGTACATCCCTTGCTTATAGACACGATTAGTAATCAATAATCCTAAGGAATAACTGCCGACAAACGAAGCTACTGCATCGACAGCGGATTTTCCTGGTGTTTTAAAAATAGGTCTCATAATAGGCTCCATATAAACACCGACAAATTCTAATAAGCCATAGCCTACTAATAAAGAAAGCGCAATTGCACCTACTGGAATTAAGATACTTAATGGCATCATTAATTTTTCAAACAAGAACGGACCATAGTTAGCTTTAAATAGTATTGATGGACCGATTTTAAATACATACATTATACCAATCATTGCACCTGCAACTTTAAATAATGTAATGACCAAGTTTGTGATTGAAGTCATAAAAGTACGTCTCACTATTGGTAACGCTGTACCAATTAAAATCATAATCAGTGCAACATAGGGCATAAGTGGACCTATGATTGAGCGAATGGCTAGATGAACATGATCGACGAAAATAGTGTTGTTACCATTAATCGTAAAAGGAATAAAGAAACATAGTATGCCCACTAAACTATAGACAAAAAAACGCCATGCACTTGGTTGTTGTGCATTAGAATGATATTGATTCATTAAAGCAACCCCTTTGTTTAAATGAATACACAAAACTGTATGATGCATCTTCCCCTTAATGAGATGAATCATTATTTTAATTTAGAAAAATCTGAAAACTTACTATAATTGTATAGTTTGAATTATTTTCATACCAATACAAATTAACTAATTATATATAGATTGAAACTATATTACTTAATAAAATATTTATCTTAAATGTTGTTGTGTTGATTCAACGCCACAACTAAAAGTGTTTATAAATTATTTGGAAATGCACATATTTGTAAATGATTAGTATCGATTTAATATCGTATTATTAAATTTTTATTAATTTTGTAGTCTTAATCAAAAAATAATATATGTCATGTTATATTGAAGGTGCAGTTGTTTTTCATTCTCAAGAGGGGGTCAAAAAAATACTTTTGAGGTGATTATATGTTAAGAGGACAAGAAGAAAGAAAGTATAGTATTAGAAAGTATTCAATAGGCGTGGTGTCAGTGTTAGCGGCTACAATGTTTGTTGTGTCATCACATGAAGCACAAGCCTCGGAAAAAACACCAACGTCCAATGCAGCGGCACAAAAAGAAACACTAAATCAACCGGGAGAACAAGGGAACGCGATAACGTCACATCAAATGCAGTCAGGAAAGCAATTAGACGATATGCATAAAGAGAATGGTAAAAGTGGAACAGTGACAGAAGGTAAAGACACGCTTCAATCATCGAAGCATCAATCAACACAAAATAGTAAAACAATCAGAACGCAAAATGATAATCAAGTAAAGCAAGATTCTGAACGACAAGGTTCTAAACAGTCACACCAAAATAATGCGACTAATAATACTGAACGTCAAAATGATCAGGTTCAAAATACCCATCATGCTGAACGTAATGGATCACAATCGACAACGTCACAATCGAATGATGTTGATAAATCACAACCATCCATTCCGGCACAAAAGGTATTACCCAATCATGATAAAGCAGCACCAACTTCAACTACACCCCCGTCTAATGATAAAACTGCACCTAAATCAACAAAAGCACAAGATGCAACCACGGACAAACATCCAAATCAACAAGATACACATCAACCCGCGCATCAAATCATAGATGCAAAGCAAGATGATACTGTTCGCCAAAGTGAACAGAAACCACAAGTTGGCGATTTAAGTAAACATATCGATGGTCAAAATTCCCCAGAGAAACCGACAGATAAAAATACTGATAATAAACAACTAATCAAAGATGCGCTTCAAGCGCCTAAAACACGTTCGACTACAAATGCAGCAGCAGATGCTAAAAAGGTTCGACCACTTAAAGCGAATCAAGTACAACCACTTAACAAATATCCAGTTGTTTTTGTACATGGATTTTTAGGATTAGTAGGCGATAATGCACCTGCTTTATATCCAAATTATTGGGGTGGAAATAAATTTAAAGTTATCGAGGAATTGAGAAAGCAAGGCTATAATGTACATCAAGCAAGTGTAAGTGCATTTGGTAGTAACTATGATCGCGCTGTAGAACTTTATTATTACATTAAAGGTGGTCGCGTAGATTATGGCGCAGCACATGCAGCTAAATACGGACATGAGCGCTATGGTAAGACTTATAAAGGAATCATGCCTAATTGGGAACCTGGTAAAAAGGTACATCTTGTAGGGCATAGTATGGGTGGTCAAACAATTCGTTTAATGGAAGAGTTTTTAAGAAATGGTAACAAAGAAGAAATTGCCTATCATAAAGCGCATGGTGGAGAAATATCACCATTATTCACTGGTGGTCATAACAATATGGTTGCATCAATCACAACATTAGCAACACCACATAATGGTTCACAAGCAGCTGATAAGTTTGGAAATACAGAAGCTGTTAGAAAAATCATGTTCGCTTTAAATCGATTTATGGGTAACAAGTATTCGAATATCGATTTAGGATTAACGCAATGGGGCTTTAAACAATTACCAAATGAGAGTTACATTGACTATATAAAACGCGTTAGTAAAAGCAAAATTTGGACATCAGACGATAATGCTGCCTATGATTTAACGTTAGATGGCTCTGCAAAATTGAACAACATGACAAGTATGAATCCTAATATTACGTATACGACTTATACAGGTGTGTCTTCACATACTGGTCCATTAGGTTATGAAAATCCTGATTTAGGTACATTTTTCTTAATGGATACAACGAGTAGAATTATTGGTCATGATGCAAGAGAAGAATGGCGTAAAAATGATGGTGTCGTACCAGTGATTTCGTCGTTACATCCATCCAATCAACCATTTATTAATGTTACGAATGATGAACCTGCCACACGCAGAGGTATCTGGCAAGTTAAACCAATCATACAAGGATGGGATCATGTCGATTTTATCGGTGTGGACTTCCTGGATTTCAAACGTAAAGGTGCAGAACTTGCCAACTTCTATACAGGTATTATAAATGACTTGTTGCGTGTGGAAGCGACTGAAAGTAAAGGAACACAATTGAAAGCAAGTTAAATTCATCTTCTGAATTTAATAGGCTATGTAAATCGTGCTGTTATCATGGCACATCAGATATAAGTAGCATCACAGTGTTGAATTTCAAAATAGTAAAGTGAAATAAAGCGCCTGTCTCATTAGCGAAAACTAAAGGGACAGGCGTATCTGTTTATGAGCTTAATAAATTGTATGAATAATATGGTTGATCGAATAACTGTTTATCATGATGATAAATTGAGTTTTTTAAAATAATGATATATTACACCATTGTTATAGCGTTTAAGAAATCAACAACTTTACGATAAATAGTGATTGCTTCGTCATTAGGTCTACGATCAAAATCATGCTCGTTTTTATTCACGCGTTCAAATGTTGAATGTGGAACATGATTCATGATATGTTCGCTTTCCTCAACGGGAACATCATAATCGCCATTACAATGCGCAATGAAAACAGGTGGAAGTGTTTTAAGTTCATCTGGTGCAATATTATATTTTGAATCAGTATAATCAGCAATGTTAATCATATTTATCCATTTACCTGTGCCACGTGCATAAACGTAGATTAAAAAACGTTGTGCGATTTGATCTTGAACAACCGGTGTTGGTGAAGTGAGTTGTGCAATCATTGTTTCGTTTATGCTTTGAGCTATTTTTGCGTAATAACTATTAGTTGTTTTAAAAGGTTCAGTGTTGATGCGACTATAACCATAAAAATCAATAACACCATCAATATCTCTGTCTCGTGCAATTAATAGACTTAAATATGCACCTGATGATCTGCCAAAGGTAAAAATAGGGCAATTAGAATATTGTGATTGAATCGCATCGAATGATGCGTAGACATCCTCAATAATGCAATCGAGACTTACTTCTGGTAATAAACGATAACTTAGTTGAATTAAATCGTAATGTTCCGTAAGGATATCGATATACTGTGGGGATAAATCGTTAGCTTTACCGAACATTAATCCACCACCGTGGATGTAGACAATAACGCCTTTTGTTGGTTGATTTTTTGCTTTAATAATTGTGTAAGGTAATGCAAATGCATCTTTAGTAATTACTTTATATTTAATTTCAGTCACGATTTAATAGGCTCCTTATTTTTGATATTGATGTCATTATAACACTGTCTTAAATTTCCATGAAAAATAGTCTTAAGACGATGAGTCATGATAATTCTGTTCCAATTGACGTAAAGCGTCACGGGTATGCTTCTTTAGACCTTCCCCATAATCCATCATTTTAACAATATCTTTAAAAGCAGCATGTGGAATGGCTAAATCTTCTAAATCTGCCATAGAAAATTCAAGATTGATATCATGTGGTCGCTGTTCAGCAAGTTTATGCACAAAGTCAGGTTCTGTGACAAAAGGCGAAGACATGCCGACCATATCTGCATGTTGTAAAGCATCTAAAGCAGACTCTGGAGAATTAATCCCGCCACTTGCAATTAAAGGGATACGACCTGCTAAATGTTCATAGACAATTTGGTTAACTGGTCGACCGAAATGATCACCTGGTGTACGAGACGTATTTTGATAAATATGTCGACCCCAGCTAGCGATTGCTAAGTATTGGATGTTTGAAACGTCCATGACCCAATCGATTAATTGGTTGAACTCGTCAATGGTATATCCTAAATCACTGCCTCTGGTTTCTTCTGGCGTTGCTCGAAATCCTAAAATAAAATTGTCAGGTGCTTCTTTATCAATCACTTCTTGTACCGCACGCATAACTTCTAAACATAATCTTGCACGATTTTTTAATGAGTCGGCACCGTAATGGTCTGTACGTCTATTTGAAAAAGTTGAGAAAAATGTTTGAATCAGCAAACGTTGTGCAATCGAAATTTCCACACCATCAAAACCTGCTTTAATCGCGCGTAATGTAGCATCGCGATACTGCTGAATGATGCTATTGATTTTCTCATGAGACATGGCGATAACAACGTGTTCAATCGGTGAATGCAAAGTCATAGGACTTGGTCCATACACCTTTCCAAAATTTAAAATGGCTTGATTTGAAAAACGACCAGCATGCGCTAGCTGGATAATAGCGAGGCTACCATGTTGTTTCATCGTAGATGCCATGTTAGTTAATCCAGGGATACAAGCATCATGATCAATATTAAAGCCATATTCAAACAATTGACCATAAGGTTCAATGTAAGCAGCGCCGGTGACTTGCATTCCAGCTGAATTAGAGCGACGTGCAGCATAAGCCAAGTCTTCTTTTGTAATATAGCCTTCTTTTGTTGATGTGTTTACGGTCATTGGTGATAATACAAAGCGATTCGAAATTTTGATGCCATTAGGTAAGTGGATTGATTGTAAAAGTGGTTTGTATCGGTACATACTATGATTCCTTTTCTATTCAATATTGTTTTCAAAGTACCATGGAAAGAATGAATAATCAATGATGAACAGTCTTGATAGAATAGAATTGGTACATGGAAAACATTTTTAAAATTGAACTAATGAATGGCATTTGTAGGTCTGAAAATATGAATATGAAAAAGAAAAATAAAGGCGAAAAGATATAAAAGTTAATTGAAAAACGTTATCATATACGTGGGTATATGAAGAGGGAATGGTATTAAGAACGCTAAAATGTTATGTCGGTTTGACATGACAGGATAAGTTTGGAGATGACGGATTGGTTAAATTAAGCGTATTAGACTATGCCTTAATAGATGAAGGTAAGGATGCACAAAAGGCATTGCAAGATTCAGTGACACTTGCAAAATTAGCAGATCGACTTGGCTTTAAGCGAATTTGGTTTACGGAACATCATAATGTACCAGCGTTTGCGTGTAGTAGTCCAGAACTTTTGATGATGCATACATTGGCGCAGACAAATCACATACGAGTTGGCTCTGGTGGTGTGATGCTGCCGCACTATCGACCTTATAAAATTGCTGAGCATTTTAGAATGATGGCAGCGTTATATCCAAATCGTATTGATTTAGGTATTGGTAATAATCCAGGTACTACTATGGTAAAGCAAGCTTTAGATGGAATAAATCCTACATATGATAGTTACGATGAATCGATTTCGTTATTACGTGATTATCTTACAATAAAGGATAAACCAAGTGCGCATACGTTAGGTGTCCAACCACACATTGATCATTTTCCAGAAATGTGGTTATTAAGTAGTAGCGCAACATCTGCCAAAATAGCTGCCGAACTAGGTATAGGGCTTTCTGTTGGAACATTTTTGCTACCAGATATAAATGCGATACATGCAGCGAAGGATAACATTGATATTTACAAAAAACATTTCCAAGCATCAACGATTAAAATGGACGCAAAGGTGATGGCATCTGTATTTGTCATTGTAGCAGATAACGAAGCGGAAGTAGCAGCATTGCAACATGCCTTAGATGTTTGGTTATTAGGTAAATTACAATTTGCAGAATTTGAACATTTTCCTTCAGTAGACACAGCACAAAAGTATAAGCTTAATGATCGAGACAAAGAGATGATTCAAGTACATCAAGCACGCATCATTGCAGGCACACAAGAACAGGTTAAAGCACAATTAGATGATTTCATTGCTACGTTTGAAGTTGATGAGGTGTTAGTAGCACCGCTTATTCCAGGTATTGAACAGCGTTGTAAAACATTAAAATTACTCGCGGAAATTTATTTGTAGCATTTTAAATAGAAGAGAAAGGATGAAGATAAGATGAAAAAGTTAGCCAATTATTTATGGGTAGAAAAAGTAGGAGATTTGTATGTGTTTAGTATGACACCTGAATTGCAAGATGATATTGGGACAGTAGGTTATGTTGAATTCGTAAGTCCAGATGAAGTTAAAGTGGATGATGAAATTGTGAGTATCGAAGCATCGAAAACGGTCATTGATGTGCAAACGCCATTGTCAGGAACGATTATTGAGCGAAATACAAAAGCGGAAGAAGAACCGACAATTTTAAACTCTGAAAAACCAGAAGAAAATTGGTTGTTCAAATTGGATGATGTCGATAAAGAAGCATTCCTAGCATTACCGGAGGCTTAAATGGAAACGTTAAAATCAAATAAAGCGAGACTTGAATATTTAATCAATGATATGCGTCGAGAGAGAAATGACAATGACGTATTGGTAATGCCATCTTCATTTGAAGATTTGTGGGAATTATATCGAGGCTTGGCAAATGTCAGACCGGCATTACCTGTAAGTGATGAATATTTAGCTGTACAAGATGCTATGTTAAGTGATTTGAATCATCAACATGTTACGGATTTGAAGGATTTGAAGCCGATAAAAGGTGACAATATCTTTGTTTGGCAAGGTGATATCACGACGTTAAAAATCGATGCTATTGTTAATGCTGCAAATAGTCGTTTTCTAGGATGTATGCAAGCTAATCATGACTGCATTGATAATATTATTCATACAAAAGCGGGTGTTCAAGTTCGACTTGATTGTGCAGAGATCATTCGACAACAAGGGCGCAATGAAGGTGTAGGTAAAGCCAAAATAACACGTGGATATAATTTGCCAGCAAAGTATATAATTCATACGGTTGGTCCGCAAATACGTCGATTGCCTGTTTCAAAGATGAATCAGGACTTGTTAGCTAAATGTTATCTTAGCTGTCTTAAATTGGCTGATCAACATAGTTTAAATCATGTCGCTTTTTGCTGTATATCTACAGGTGTATTTGCTTTTCCTCAAGATGAAGCAGCAGAAATTGCTGTTCGAACAGTAGAAAGCTATCTCAAAGAAACAAATTCAACATTGAAAGTCGTGTTCAATGTATTTACAGATAAGGATTTACAACTGTATAAGGAGGCATTTAACCGTGATGCAGAGTAGTAAGTGGAATGCAATGTCTCTGTTAATGGATGACAAGACAAAGCAGGCTGAAGTATTGCGTACTGCGATTGATGAAGCAGATGCGATAGTGATTGGAATTGGTGCAGGCATGTCTGCATCTGACGGATTTACATATGTAGGAGAGCGTTTTACGGAAAATTTCCCAGATTTTATTGAAAAATATCGCTTCTTTGATATGTTGCAAGCGAGTTTACATCCTTATGGCAGTTGGCAAGAGTATTGGGCATTTGAGAGTCGTTTTATTACATTAAATTATTTAGATCAACCTGTAGGTCAGTCTTATCTCGCATTAAAATCCTTAGTGGAAGGTAAACAGTACCATATCATAACTACGAATGCAGACAATGCTTTCGATGCTGCTGAATATGATATGACTCATGTATTTCATATACAAGGGGAGTATATACTGCAACAGTGTAGTCAGCATTGTCATGCTCAAACGTATCGCAATGATGATTTAATTCGTAAAATGGTTGTTGCGCAACAAGATATGCTTATACCTTGGGAGATGATTCCAAGATGTCCAAAATGTGATGCTCCAATGGAAGTGAATAAACGTAAAGCGGAAGTTGGCATGGTTGAAGATGCTGAATTTCATGCGCAACTACAACGTTATAATGCTTTTCTAGAGCAACATCAAGATGATAAAGTGTTGTATTTGGAAATTGGAATTGGTTATACTACACCACAATTTGTGAAGCATCCTTTTCAGCGTATGACACGTAAAAATGAAAATGCAATTTATATGACGATGAATAAAAAGGCATATCGCATTCCGAATTCAATTCAAGAACGTACCATACATTTAACTGAGGATATCTCAACATTGATTACAACAGCACTCCGGAACGACAGTACAACGCAAAATAACAACATTGGAGAGACAGAAGATGTACTTAATAGAACCGATTAGAAATGGAGAATATATTACTGATGGTGCGATTGCACTGGCTATGCAAGTTTATGTTAACCAGCATATCTTTTTAGATGAAGATATTTTATTCCCTTATTATTGTGATCCAAAAGTGGAAATTGGACGTTTTCAAAATACTGCTATAGAAGTGAATCAAGATTATATAGATAAACACAGTATTCAAGTAGTTCGCCGAGATACTGGTGGTGGCGCTGTGTATGTTGATAAAGGTGCCGTTAATATGTGTTGTATTTTAGAACAAGACACTTCAATTTATGGTGATTTTCAACGATTTTATCAACCAGCTATAAAGGCATTGCATACATTAGGTGCAACAGATGTGATACAAAGCGGTAGAAATGATTTAACATTGAACGGCAAAAAAGTGTCAGGCGCCGCAATGACATTAATGAACAATCGTATTTATGGCGGTTATTCGCTATTACTTGATGTTAATTATGAAGCAATGGATAAAGTGTTAAAGCCTAATCGCAAAAAGATTGCATCGAAAGGGATTAAATCTGTGCGCGCACGTGTTGGTCATCTTAGAGAAGCACTGGATGAAAAGTATCGTGATATAACCATTGAAGAATTTAAAAATTTAATGGTGACGCAGATTTTGGGAATCGATGACATTAAAGAGGCGAAACGATATGAATTAACGGATGCAGATTGGGAAGCGATTGATGAATTAGCTGATAAAAAGTATAAAAATTGGGATTGGAATTATGGGAAGTCACCTAAATATGAATATAATCGAAGTGAAAGATTATCATCAGGTACTGTAGATATTACCATTTCTGTTGAACAAAATCGTATCGCAGATTGTCGTATTTATGGGGATTTCTTTGGACAAGGTGATATAAAAGATGTGGAAGAAGCATTACAAGGAACAAAAATGACAAGAGAAGATTTAATGCATCAGTTAAAGCAATTAGACATCGTTTATTATTTTGGTAATGTTACGGTAGAATCATTGGTTGAGATGATTTTAAGTTAATATTGTTTAGGCGTTAATGTCACACCCTCAATGAATATGTGTATTTGCTTTTAAAATGGTGACTATGTAGTTATGTAATTTGATTATACGATTGAAAATGAATTTAGTTAATTAGCAAAGACATCATATTTATAGCGTTTGTGTTTATTAGTGATTGGGTATTTGAAAATGGTTAATGATAGTTTTTAAAGGAATAAATTCATTTTCATTTATATAAGTAAGATTAAATACTAGCTACTAAAGTCTATTTATATACGTCAAAATATAATGACTGCTAT